>CAZMZA010000023.1:0-17137 GCA_964570635.1 uncultured Dehalococcoidales bacterium | reverse complement strand
GGCCATGTCCTCACCGTCAAAGCCCCTGCACCTGACCAGGGACTCAGCTACGCCAATCATCATATGCGTATCATCGGTGTAGGTCAGAACCTTACATTGCTCAGCGGCCGTTTCGATTTCTTCGGGGCTGACTTCACGCCATCCTTCGAAGAATGCTCCCAGGGCATCCCCTACGCCGGTACCCACCAGGCTACCGAGGAACTTTGATGGCATAACCTGCCCAGTCATTCGACGCTTACCCCTTCCTGTCCCTATTATACTTTATGGGGCAACTCTCGCTGAACTGGCCCCGGGTGGAGGTCGGTCGTGAAGATAAGTATAATATAACCGGAAAATATGGCTGTAAAAGGGCGTCCGGATGAGAGTCGGTGTAATATCTGATACCCATGTCTGGAGGCTGGATGACATCCCCTCCCCAGTTCTAGTAGCGCTGGCCGGGGTGGACCTTATCGTCCACGCCGGTGATTTCATCGAAATGGCGGTGCTTGACGGGCTCAGGCAGCTGGGGGAGGTTAAAGCCGTCCACGGCAATATGGACTCGGCTGTACTCAAGGCGATGCTGCCCCACAGCGAGCTTTTCGAGGTTAACGGGAAGACGGTCGGGCTGATGCACGGTTGGGGAGGACCCTGGGGAATTGCCAGCAGGGTGCGGGCGAGGTTCGGTGATGTGGATATCGTCATTTTCGGGCATTCCCACGAGCCGTATAACGAGGTTGTTCGGGGAAGCCTTATGTTCAATCCGGGTCGGGCCAGAGAATCCTTCGGGATACTGACCATCGACCAAGAGATAAAGGGCGAAATAATAAAAATCTGAGGTCTTCTGTTACTTGGCTACCCAGCCGCCGTCGATGACAAGGGTGGCGCCAGTAACGAAGGACGACTCCTCTGAGACGAGATAGAGGGCGGCTTGAGCTATTTCTTCGGGTCTTCCCCACCGTCCCATCGGTGTCTCCCTCATTGACCAATTAACGATATGTTCCCCGAGCTGCCAGTTCATGGGGGTATCAATCCATCCAGCGCATATGCAATTGACCCTGATGTTGCTTGAGGCGTATTCCAAGGCCATGCTCTTGGTGAATTGGATAACCCCTCCCTTGGCGGCACTATAGGTAGCGTTGCCGGGAAGACCAACAAGCCCCATGGCAGAGGCGGTGTTTACTATTACCCCGCCCCCACCTTCTACCATGGCACGAACAGCATACTTGGAACACAGAAATACGCCCTTAAGGTTGACCGACATTACCCGGTCCCACTCTTCTTCCGCGGTGTCTCCCACGAAGGCCACCGCACCCATTATCCCCGCGTTGTTGTGCAGAATATCAATCCGGCCGTACCTTTCTACTGTTTCCTTGACCATTCGCTCGGCATCACCTGCTTTGGTTACGTCTGTCTTGACGAATACGGTGTCACCGCCGTTCTCTCTGATTTGACGCGCTGTTTCCTCGCCTGCCTCGGACATGTAGTCGGCCACCACTACTCTGGCTCCCTCTCTGGCAAACAGCAGGGCGGTTTCTCTACCGATTCCGGAGCCGGCCCCGGTGATTATAGCTACCTTGCTATCTAGTCTCCCCATTCTTAGCTCCCCCGTGGTTACTTACCGGGACGAGATTATTGCCCCACCGGGCAGACCTCTATACATTTTGAGCACTCGTAGTTAAAGCCAAAGGCTAGGGCCTGATACAGGTTCCAGAACGTTGGCTCCATCAGTGCCTGTCGCTGTTCCTCAGCCGATTTAGCCACGAAGTCGCGGAGAAACCTGATGAGTCCCGTCAGGTAGTACGGCTGGAGGTGCAGCAGGCATTTTACGGGGGTTACTGTGCCGTCCGGGGAGAAAGCACCTGCCGGGCAGGTGTCGATGCAGAGGTTGCAGTCGATACATGGCTCCTCTGCCAGCGGGGAATCGGCAGCGAGAGGCGCGTCAGTGACCACAGCGACATATCTCACCCGGGGCCCCCATTTGGGGTTGAGCACCAGGTGGTCGCGCCCCCACACTCCCAGGCCGGCGGCTACCGCAGCGTGGCGCAAAGAGAAGTCTCCCACCAGCCCTTTCGTTTCCGGGCTCAGCTCTACCGGCAGGAAGGAGGGTACTGTGGCCGCCCGGTAGCCTTCCCCCTCCAGCAGTCTGCCAATCTGGTAACTGATGCGGTCCAGCTCGGTATAGACGGCTTTGGTGTGGGCTAAAGCCACTCTGGAGTTACTCGAGAGCGACCCCAGGAGCATGGGTAAGCCGCAGACAACCACTGATTTCGCCCCGGGGAGCAGCCTCTCCGGCGGGCGGGGGGGCACTGACGGTGGGAGGGTATTGGCGGCAGCCACCCCCACCAGTTCCGCACCTTCCTTCAGCGCAAATTGCTTAACCTGTTCAGCAGTCGATGCCATACTCATATACCTCCGCAAAACAAAGCACTAAACTATCGTGGGCAGATGCCCATTTTATTGAAGAACTGCCCGCGAAGGGCAAGGCAATCTTACTGTATCGTCAGGCCTTGGTCAAGTTAGCATAATAACCCTGCGGTGATGGGGCAAGGGGAGGGCAGTATCACACACCCTTGTCAGTTGCCCTCTATTGAGTTAAAAACCTTTAGTGACATCCGCTCCTTATGGTATAATATGGCATAAATTAGGTGAGTAGCTCTTCAATCTCGAGCGAAAAGGGGGCTATATGAGCCGACAGTCAAAGGCGATTGTCTGGTTTGACGACGTGAACAAGGAAGACGTTGGTCTTGTTGGTGGGAAGGGTGCAAACCTGGGTGAGATGACTAGGGCTCAAATACCTGTGCCACCTGGTTTCATTGTAACTGCTGAAGCTTATTTTGAGTTTGTGGAAGACTCCCAGCTCACCGATAGAATTCGGGATTTGCTCGAACCTCTGGACCCGGGTGACACTCGGCGGCTTCAAGAAGTCGCCGGCCAGGTTAAACAACTGATTCTAGACGCCCCCATGGCCCCCAAACTGGCTGACGAGATTCGAGGAGCGTATAAAAGAATGGGAGGGGGGTTAGTTGCCGTTCGCTCTTCAGCTACTGCTGAAGACTTGCCCAACGCCTCCTTTGCCGGACAGCAACGTACCTTCCTCAATGTGCAGGGTGAGGACGAAGTGGTGGTGGCGGTGCAGGGTTGCTGGGCGTCTCTCTTTGAACCGCGGGCTATCTTCTACCGCGAACAGCAGGGTTTTGACCACTTCAAAGTGGGTATTGCTGTCCCGGTGCAGAAAATGGTTCAGTCTGAAGCCTCCGGGGTTATGTTTACCCTGGAACCGGTGACCAGTGACCGGAGCAAGATTATTATTGAGGCGGTACATGGACTTGGTGAGGCTATTGTCTCGGGAGAAGTAACCCCTGACCTGTATATCATAGATAAAGAGCGGCTAACGATTGTTACCAAGAAGATAGGTAAGCAGGAGTGGCAGCTTATCAAGAGCCAGGATGGCAGCAAGGAGCCCAATGTTCAGGTGCCCCTTTCCCCTTCAAGTCAAACTAAACAGAAGATATCAGATGACGATATAGTACATATAGCCAGGCTCGGAAAACTGATAGAGGACCATTATCAGTTCCCTCAGGATATTGAGTGGGCGAAGGAGGATAGCGAAATCTATATTGTTCAATCCCGCCCGGTAACCACCATTAAGGAAGTAGCCGAGGTCACTGCGGAAATTGATGCTCCGGTACTGCTCAGCGGGGCATCCGCCAGTCCGGGTATGGCATCGGGCACGGTGAAAATAGTGTATGACGCGGCTCAAATAGACAAAGTAGAAAGCGGAGACGTTCTGGTGGCTGTAATGACTACCCCAGACTTTGTCCCGGCTATGAAACGGGCTGTGGCTATTGTGACTGACCGAGGCGGTCGAACGTCACACGCTGCCATTGTTAGTCGGGAGCTGGGTATTCCGTGCATTGTCGGTGCCGTGGAGGCGACGACTCTCCTGGCTGACGGGCAGGTAATCACGGTAGACGGTTCGCGGGGTAAGGTCTATGAAGGTAAGGTGGCTAGGGAGAGAATGACAGTCATTACCGATGTCCTTAAGGAGCAGATACCGACCAAGACCAAGGTCTATGTGAATCTGGCTCAACCAGAGCTGGCGGAGGTAGTGGCGGCTCGCAAAGTGGATGGCGTGGGACTGCTGCGGGCTGAATTCATTATTGGTCAGATTGGAGAACACCCCCGATATATGATCAGTCAGAATCGAGCCAGTGAGTTTGTGGATAAGCTCTATGAGGGTATCAATGCCTTTGCTGAAGCCTTTGACCCGCGCCCGGTAGTCTACAGGACCACCGATTTCAAGACCAACGAGTACCGTGACCTCACCGGTGGGCAGGAATATGAAGAAGTTGAAGAGAATCCTATGCTTGGTTACCGTGGATGCTCTCGCTATCTTAGAGAGCTGGACGTCTTCAGGCTGGAGATAGAGGCGATTAAGAGGGTAAGGAAGAGCCACCGCAACCTGTGGGTCATGATTCCTTTTGTGCGTACCGTTGATGAACTGAAAGGCGTTAAAGAGTTTATGGAATCCGAGGGGCTCAAGCGTTCCCCTGATTTTAAGCTGTGGATGATGGTTGAGGTGCCATCTAACATATTTCTTATGGAGAAATTCCTTGAGATTGGTATTGATGGCATATCTATTGGCTCCAATGACCTGACCCAGCTTACCCTGGGGGTTGACAGGGATAGCGAGAAGCTACAAGAGACGTTTGACGAGCGGAATGAGGCAGTAATGATAGCTCTGGAGAGAGCTATCAAAGTATCGAACAGCATGGGGGTGACGTGTTCTATCTGCGGGCAGGCACCGTCGGTGTACCCCGAGCTTACTGAGAAACTGGTGGAGTGGGGTATTACCTCGGTCTCGGTAAGCCCCGATATGATTGGTACGACTAGGGAGATAATTGCCAAGGCAGAAGAGAGACTAGGCCTTAATGATTAGTCAGCTGAATATTCGTCAGATGACTGAAGAGAGGGAAGAGGGTCTTTCTCCGCATGCCGCAAAAAGCAGGTTGTCACGGGGCAGGCTCAGGCCAGAGGAGCCTTGTCCGATACGCACTGCCTTCCAGCGTGACCGGGACCGTATTATCCATTGCAAGGCTTTTCGACGCCTCAAGCATAAGACCCAGGTTTTCATTGCCCCGCTGGGTGACCATTACGTAACGCGGCTGACGCACACCCTTGAGGTCTCTCAGATAGCTCGCACTATCAGCCGTGCTCTGGAGCTGAATGAGGATTTGACCGAAGCCATCGCTCTGGGCCATGACCTGGGTCATACGCCGTTCGGTCACGTCGGTGAGGACATGCTGAATGAGCTTTATCCGCGGGGGTTCAGGCATAATGAGCAGAGCCTGCGGGTTGTTGACTATCTGGAGAATAACGGCATGGGGCTCAATCTCACCTGGGAAGTAAGAGACGGCATTGTTAATCACTCTAAATCACGGGCGGAGGTTCTGGGGCAAGACTGGGGTAAGGTAGGGACCCTGGAGGGTGAGGTGTGTAAGCTGGCTGACATCGTTGCCTATGTCAATCACGATGTCGATGACGCGATAAGGGCGGAAATCATTACTGAGGATGATTTGCCAGAGTCAGCTACGGTGGTATTGGGTCACTCGCGCTCGGAGCGCATCAATACTATGGTATGTGACATCATCGAGCACTCCTGGACAGTCAAGGGCGGTGATGTTCTGTCCAGCCCGGCAATAAATATGAGCCCCGGGGTTCTGGAGGCAACCAATACCTTGCGTGAGTTTCTTTTTGACCGGGTATACAACTTACGCTCAGCCCAGGAGGAAGCAGAGAGGGCGAGAGACGTTGTTCGCCTGTTATACGCCTACTTCAATGAGCATGAGGATAAGCTGCCGGCGGAATACCGCCTTGACGGTGATAGCGCGGAACGGAGGGTAGTGGACTATATCGCCGGTATGACCGACCAGTACGCCCTCAGGCGGGCTGAGGGATTAGCCCTGTTAGGTGGGGATGTTTAGCCACACAGGGTGAGAGGTAGTACCTAGCCAAGATGGGCGTTATAGATGAGGTAAAGCAGAGGGCTGATATCGTAGAGGTTATCAGCGAGTATGTTCGCCTGACCAAGTCGGGACGGACCTTCAGGGGGTTATGCCCGTTTCACAGTGAAAAGAACCCGTCCTTCTTTGTCTATCCGGAGCAGCAGACCTGGCACTGCTTCGGCGCCTGCAATACCGGCGGTGACGTCTTCTCTTTTGTTATGAAGAAACAGGGTATTGACTTCGGGGAGGCGCTGCGTCTTCTGGCCGATAGGGCGGGCATTACCGTTAGCCAGAAATTTGAGCGGGAGGCTGAAGGAAAGGAGAGGTTATACCAGATAAACCAGGCGGCAGCCCAGTACTTCCACAATTTGCTACTCAATTCCCCGGCGGGAGAAAAGGCACGGGGATACCTGTCCGGGCGGGGTCTCTCGGCAGAGACTATTGCTGGTTTCCAGTTGGGCTTTGGTCTGGAGAGCTGGGATGCCCTGAAGCGGTACCTTGGGGATAAGGGCTACACCGAGGACGAGCTGCTGACCGTAGGGCTGGTAGTTAAGACGGAGGCGGGCAAAACCCACGACCGATTTCGCGACAAGTTAATCTTCCCGATAGCCGATGCCCGGGGGCGTATTATCGGTTTCGGGGCAAGAGTGCTTGATGACTCGCTGCCCAAGTACGTTAACTCGCCGCAGACACCCGTCTTTGATAAGAGCGGTAGCCTGTACGGCATAAACCTTGCCCGGCAGGCTATCAGACAGCAGAACAAGGTCGTGCTGGTAGAGGGCTATATGGACGTTATTACCGCTCATCAGCATGATTTTGCCAATGTGGTGGCTACTATGGGCACCGCTATGACTGAAAAGCAGATTGGCAACATAAAGAAGCTGAGCAGAAATGTAGTTTTGGCTCTCGATGCCGATGCCGCCGGGGAGGAGGCTATGCTGCGGGGGGTAAACTATGAGAATACGCTTGAGGCTGAGGTGCAGGTTATCATTATGCCTCCGGGGAAAGACCCTGACGAGGTGATTAAACAGGATGCCGAAGCTTGGCAGCAGCTGGTTGCTGAGGCTTTACCGGTGATTGATTATACCTTCAATATGGTTACCTCAAAGCTTGACCTGGCTACAGCCAGTGGTAAGTCTATGGCGGCAGACAAGCTGATACCTATCATTGCCGAGATAAGGGACAGCATACGCCGGGACCATTATCTGAATAAGCTGTCCACGTTGACGGCGGTCAGCTATCGTAGTCTGGAGGCGGTACTAAGCAGAATCAGACCTGACCGAAGGGCTGCGAAGCCGAAGCAGGAGACTGTAGCCCGCACCGTGCAGTCGGTCTGGTCGAGTCCGGTTGAGGAAAATTGCCTTGCCCTGTTGCTTCAGCACTTTGAACTGAAAGCCCAGTGCCAGGACCTTTTGCCGGAGTATTTTGAAGGTAGCAAAAACCGTGAAATCTTTATTGGCTACCAGCAAGTCGATGACCTATCGGCGCTCAGGGGGAGGCTTGATAGCGCTCTTTACGAGCACCTTGATTACCTGGTAAACAAGAGCCAGCGTGATACCCAGTTAGAGAGGCGATGCGCTGAGTGTGTCTTGCGACTGCGGGAAAAGTATCTTAGGAGTCTGGAGACAAAGAAAGCACAGGCACTGGCTTCAGCAGCCGAGTCAGGAGGTTCCACTGCCGAGCTGGCCGAGCTTCAAGAGCAGGGGATAGAGGGCAGTGTTCAACTAGGCGAAGTTTTTGCTCAAAAGGGTCAGATAAGGTCGGGAGCAAGGGAGGTGAGGAGTAATGGTAATGGAAGATAATGACAATACCGAAGAGTTTCTCCACGAGGAGCACATGGATGAGGAGGAGGAAGTGCCTACGGCCGAAGAGCTGGCAGTTGAGGCTGAGCCCTCATTGGAGTTAGATTTAGAAGCACCACTGGAGCAGCTGGAAGCGCAGGAGGCGACCGACGACCCGGTTCGTATGTACCTCCGCGAGATTGGCAGAGTACAGCTCCTCACCGCTGAGGATGAAAAAGTCCTGGCCAAGAAGATGGAGGAAGGCAGACGAATCGACGAGGTTAAGCAGGGCTGGATACGAAAACTTGGCCGGGCCCCTTCAGTAGCGGAAGTGCTGATAAGCATGCTCAAAGAGCTGGGTCAGGCCTCTAAACTGTTGCGTGTCCTTCAAAAGCAGCTCGACTTAACCCCTACCGATAGCTTCATAAAGAACATTTTTGATCCCAAGTTACGGGAGAGTATCGATAGTGAGATAGACCAGCAGCTAGTCCAGGCGATTGCTCAGGAGATGGGCAAGGCCGTACCTGAAGTAGAGTCGCTTCTTATTGACCTCTCGCTAAACAGCAGTCTCTTGCCAAAGGAAGTACTTGATGCGATTGGAGAAAGCACTTCCCTGGATGATATTGAAAGGCTGGTGGAGGCCTCGGCTTTCCTCCGTTCCATTCAGTTTTACGAAGAGAAGTTCAGGAGCTATCTGGAGCACATCGAACGTGAGGCAGAGCAAGCGCAACAGCATCTGATTGAAGCCAACCTCCGTTTGGTAGTCAGCGTGGCTAAGAAACATGTCGGACGGGGCATGTCGCTACTCGACCTCATTCAGGAGGGGAACATCGGGCTGATAAGGGCTGTGGAGAAATTCGATTACCACAGGGGCTATAAGTTCAGCACCTATGCCACGTGGTGGATTCGCCAGGCTATTACGCGGGCCATAGCCGACCAGGCACGTACTATTCGAATACCGGTTCATATGGTTGAGACTATTAATAAACTGCTGAGAGTAAGTCGGCGTCTCGCCCAGGAATACGGAAGGGACCCCACACCTGTGGAAATCGGTAGGGAACTGCAGATGTCTCCCGAAAAGGTCAGGGAAATAGCCAAGGTCTCGCAGTTGCCCGTATCGCTGGAATCACCGATAGGTGAGGAAGAGGACAGTCGTCTTGGTGACTTCATAGAGGACCGCAATGCATTGCCGCCGGTAGATGCCGCCTCCAGGCAGTTACTCAGGGAGCAAATCGACGACGTGCTGTCCAGCCTTACTCCCCGCGAGCGGCGTGTGCTTCAGCTCAGGTTTGGTCTTGAGGATGGACGGAGCCGGACTCTGGAAGAAGTAGGCAAGGAATTCAACGTAACCAGGGAGCGGATTCGCCAGATAGAGGCCAAGGTGCTGCGTAAGCTGCGCCACCCGAGCCGAAGCCGGAAATTAAGAGATTACCTTGAGTGAAACATCCCCGACAGATTCTTGGGCATTTTACCACCGACGCCCATCTTCATCAGCTTCTGCATCTGACCAAACCGGTTCAGGAGCTGATTAACGTCCTGCGGTGTTGTGCCACTGCCGCGGGCAATACGGCGGCGGCGGCTGCCGCCAATAATAGCCGGGTTACGCCTTTCCTCCGGGGTCATAGACAGTATAATAGCCTCAATCTTCTTGAGCTGCTTCTCCTCCGTGCCGTCAGGCATATGCTTGGCCCACTGGGGCAGACCGGGCAACATCTCAATCAGTTGCGTTAGCGGTCCAATCTTCGTAATCTCCCTCAGTTGAGTGAGAAAATCATTCAAATCAAAGCGGGCAGTTCGTACCTTTTTCTCCAGTTCCTTCGCCTGCTCTTCATCGAAGGCCTTTTCTGCCTTCTCGATAAAGGTGAGCATATCGCCCATGCCCAGTATGCGCGATGCCAGTCGGTCGGGGTGGAAGGGTTCAAAAGCATCGACCCTCTCGCCGATACCGATAAACTTTATCGGCACGCCACTGACCCAGCGGATGGAGAGTGCGGCCCCGCCCCGCGCATCACCGTCCATTTTGGTTAAAATAAGCCCGGTCAGGTTAAGCCTGGAGTGAAACTCGGTGGCCAGTCGCACCGCATCCTGTCCCGTCATGGCGTCAACTACCAGCAGTATCTCGCCCGGGTTTAGCTTGGCCTTGAGGTCGGCTAGCTCCTGCATCATTACCTCGTCTATCTGGACGCGGCCGGCCGTGTCAACTACAACCCACTGAGCGGCTGACTTCTTGGCTTCACTCAGACCGTGGCTACAGATGTCTATGGGCTTGGTATCAGGGGCTTCGCTGTGGACCGGAACATCGAGTTGCCTGGCCAGGGTGACCAGTTGCTCGATGGCTGCCGGTCGTCGGTTATCGGCGGCTACCAGCATTGGGCGCTGGCCGGAGTGCTTCAGATGAAGGGCAAGCTTGGCCGCAGTCGTTGTCTTACCTGAGCCCTGCAGCCCGACCAGCATGGCTATAGACGGCGGGCGAGGTGATGGTGTCAGGTGGCTCTGCACTCCGCCCAGCGTGGCAATCAGCTCCTCATTAACAATCTTGATTATCTGCTGGGCCGGGGTCAGGCTTTGCAGTACCTCAGCGCCGACAGCGCGCTCGCGCACTCTGGACGTGAAGTCCTTTACCACCTTAAAGTTTACGTCTGCTTCCAGGAGGGCCAGGCGCACCTCGCGCAGGGCATCGTCTACATCCTTCTCCCCGAGCTTACCCTTGCTGCCCAGTCTGTAGAATACCTTGCTTAGCTTGTCACTGAGAAACTCAAGCATACCGTCTCATTCTAATCGGGTGCGCTCTTTACCGTCAAGCCAATGATACCATTTATCATGCTTCCTTGTTTTATATAAGAGGGGTGAGGTAGATAAATAATCCCTTAACTATGCTAAAATGAGGGCACAGGGGTCGTTTTCAGGGAGTTAGAGCCGTGATTCCCATCAAGCTAAAAGTAAGCAACTTTATGTGTTACCGGGATAACGTGCCGCCGCTCTCCCTTGACGGTATCCATACTGCCTGTATCTGCGGTGATAACGGCAACGGGAAGTCAGCTCTCATTGACGCCATGACGTGGGCACTCTGGGGACGGACCAGGGCCAGGAGTGATAGCGACCTCGTTCATTCGGGTCAGCGGGAGACGGAAGTAGAGTTTGATTTTGCCGTGAACGAGCAGCTATATCGCATCATACGCCGGCACGCCAGGCCCAAACGGCAGCAGGCTGCGGGACAGAGCAGTCTGGACTTGTTCATAGCCAGCGGTGACGGCCTCAGGGTAATCTCTGGCGATGGAATAAAGCAGACCCAGCAGAAGATTATTGATATTCTGCATATGGATTACGAGACCTTCGTCAACAGCGCCCTGCTGCGGCAGGGCGATGCTGACCAGTTCACCAAGCAGACACCGGTAAAGCGTAAGGAAGTGCTGGCCAATATCCTGGGGCTTGTCTTCTATGACGGGCTTGAGGAACAGGCTAAAGAGCTGGCCAAAGAGCGGGAAACGGACAAGACGCGATTTGAAAGCGCTGTCAGAGAGATTGGTGACGAACTGGCGCAGAAGCCGACCTACCAGGCTGAGCTGGAAGAGGCGCAGAGCCGACTATCCCGTATTGAAGAAGTATTCAAGGAGCAGGAAGCTAACCTCAATAAGCTGAGGCAGGAAAAAGAGGCACTGGAGAGCAAGAAACGGGAACTGGGCCAGTTGGAGGAACATATAGCGCAGACGGAGAGAGACCTGGAGCGGTGGAATGAGCGAATCGGACAGCACCGTTCCCGGCTTAAGGAGTACGAGGGGGTAATGGCCGAGCGTTCCAGCATAGAGACGGGTTATGCTCAGTTTGCCGAGGTAAAGGAGCTAAATGGTGAGCTTGAGCGGAGATTCCGGCTGGTTACTGCTCTGAAAGATAGGAAGAGCCGGCTGGAGATAGCTGTGGTACAGGCAAGGGAGAGCCTGACCAAAGAGCATGCCCTGGCCCAGAGCAGAATCGCTGAGCTTAGGGATAAATCAGAGAAACTCGCTGGCTTCAGGAATGAGCTGCAGGAGACACAGGTCGAGCTGGGCCGCCTGTCTGAAGAAGAGGAGTTGCTGCGCGGGAAGAAAGGCGCCAGCCAGGAGCTGCGAGCCCGCCTCAGCTACCTGGAATCGAACACAGCTCAGCTGGAGCGGGAGATAGCCGAGATAGCCGAGAAGCTCAAACTCCTGCTGGCTCAGGTTGGCGCCAGGTGCCCCTTATGTGAGACGGAGTTGGGTACCGAAGGTCTGAAGCTTGTCGAGGCAAAGTATGAGGCTGATAAGAAGAGCAAGTCTGAGTCTTTGAAGTCTAACCAGGACGAGCTGACTGGCAGGAGAACGGAGCTGGAGTTGCTGGAAAACGAAGTATCCGGGCTGGAAACGAGGCTGAATCAGGCTAAAGCCACAGCACAGGGCAGGGCCAGCTTTCTCAGCCAGCAGATTGCTGAGGCTGAAAGGGCTGGTAGCCAGCTGAATGAAGAAGCCAAAACCCTGGCTGAAATAGAAGAGCGTCTGGCTGGTAGGGATTATGCCGCTACCGAGCAAAAGGCGCTGGATGAGGTGGAGGGGGAACTGGCTGCCCTAGACTATGATGTACAGCAGCACGAACAGGTGCGGCAACGCCTAGCTGGTTTAGAGGGGTATGAAGCGGCCAGGCGGAGGCTGGAAGAGGCTGATAGACTTTATAGCCAGGAGAAGGATGGCCTGGCCTACGCGGAGAAAGCCAGTGGGGAGCTGAAGCAGAGTCTGGAGGCTGATAACCGGAGAAAGCAGGAGCTAACTGCGGAGCTTAGTCTATTACCACAGCTGGCTGATGGTTTGGCGCGAGCTGAGACTGAGTACGCGGCTGTAACCTCGCAGCGTAAGCAGGCTGAGGAAATAGTCTGGGCAGCGAAGCAGAAGTTGCAGCGCTGCGCCGAGCTGGAAGAGAAACGGAAAGAAAACGAGGTGCAGCTGGCTGAGGTGGCAAAGCAGGAGGGAATCTACAGAGACCTGGCCGAGGCTTTTGGCAAGAGGGGAGTCCAGGCCCTGCTTATTGAAATGGCGCTTCCCGAGATTGAGGTTGAAGCCAACAGGTTGCTGACTCGCATGACCGATAACCGAATGCACGTCAAGATTGAAACACAGCGGGAAACAAAGAAGGGGGATTTGCTGGAAACCCTGGACGTCAATATCTCTGACGAGTTTGGAACGCGAAACTACGAGATGTTCAGCGGTGGCGAAGCCTTTCGCATCAACTTCGCCATTCGCATTGCCTTATCCAAGCTGCTGGCCAGACGGGCCGGGGCGCCGCTGCCCACGCTGATTATTGACGAAGGCTTCGGTACTCAGGATAGTGACGGCATAGAGAAGCTCAAGGAGGCGATAAACTCGATTCAGGACGACTTTGAGAGGATACTGGTTATTACTCATATTGAGGAGCTTAAAGACGCTTTCCCCACGCGTATCGATGTCGTTAAGACGGCTGCGGGGTCAACATTGCAGTTGAGCTAACTTGACATAAAGTGGCAGGACTCCAGACTGTGTGGTAATAATTTTGCCCCGAACTACAGACCCAGGGTGGGCGCGACTTCCTGCATCGCCTTAATTCCCAGCTCGATAAACTCGTCCAGCTCAAGTCCGAGTTCACTACACTGGGATATCTGCTCCCGGTTTGCCCCGGCGGCAAAGCTCTTTTCTTTAAACCTTTTCTTCACCGACTTGGCTTCCAGCTTGGCCAGGCTTTTGTCCGGGCGGACCAGGGCGGCGGCAGTAATCAGACCGGTTAGCGGGTCAGCACAAAATAGAGCCTTGTCAAGCCTTGTCTCACAGGGGACACCGTGCGTTTCGTTGTGGCACAGGATAGCGTGGGCTGTAGCTTCGCTGGCTCCCAGCTCGCGGGCCAGGTCAGCCCCCAGCGTACTGTGACTGTGCATATCTCCCTCGGTAAGCTCGACATCTATATCATGTAGCAGTCCGGTAATTCCCCACTCCTCCTCATCCTCGCCGAGGCGCTTGGCTAGAGCTCGCATAATGGCCTCGGTGGCTAGCATATGTTTTATCAGGTTTTCGTTCTCTACGTTAGCCATTATAGAGTCAAGTGCTTCTTCTCGCGTCATGGGCCCCTCCTTGGCTGCTGGTTGGTCTTAGCACTAAGGCTAGTATAATACTTATTACCCCCAAAATGCTACAGATTAGGAAAGCCGGCTGGTAGCTGCCGGTGGCATCAAATATATTTCCGGCCAAGAACGGTCCGGCGGCTTGTCCCATAGTGCCCACGAAAAAGGCAATCCCTAGAATTGCACCGTGGGAACTCAGCCCAAATAGCTCGGCTGCCAGGGGTGACGTCAGCGTAACCAGACCGCCGTAGCCAAAGCCAAAGATAACGGCGAAGAGGTAAAGCATCCACAACTCGCTGGCTGATTGTAGCCAGAACAGGGATACTGTCAATAAAACAGCGGAGATAACCAGCGCCAGTTTAATCCCAAATCTATCGGCAAAGGCACCCACGGCTATTCGGCTGACGATACTGACTCCGCCGATGGTAGCCAGGATATTGCCGCCAGCGGTCTCTGAAAACCTGAGGTCTGTGGTGTGGGCGGCAATGTGAACCATGATAGTATTTACACAGAAGAGGAAGGCGAAGAACAGAGCGCACAGCATCCAGAATTGTTTGGTGCGTGTAGCCTCCGAAAGGGACAGGCTGGTCGTATTGGCCGCCGCACCCTCTGTTTCTACTTCATCAGCACCATACGGTAGTTGTCCTTTCTGGGCCGGGTCACGCCTCAGAAACTGGGCTGCCATAATAATGAATATCAGGGCTACCGAGCCCACAATAATATATGAGTTGCTCCAGCCGTAACTGGCTATCAGCCGCGTGGCTATGGGAGGTATAATCATCGTACCCAGGCCGATGCCGGCAACAACGATGCCGGTCATCAGTCCTCTTCGCTTGACAAACCACCTGGCCACTGTAGAAACCATAGGCACGAAGGAACCACCCATGCCGATGGCGACTATTACGCCGTAGAAGAGGTATAGCTGCCAGACGGCGCTAATCTGTGACATCAATAGGTAGCCCAGGCCCAGAAAGAAGCCGCAGGCAGTAACCATTATCCTCGGGCCGTACCTGTCGCTCAGTCTGCCGGCATTGAAGTCCATGAACCCCCACAGGAGGGCATTAATTGAGAAGGCGGCCGAGGTCGCTGCCCTTGTCCAGCCCAGGTCAGTCAGTACGGGCTTGAAAAAAATGCCAAAGGTGTAGAACGTCCCCCAGTACACCACCATGGCGCAGACGGCAGCCCCGACTATTACATAGCCGTAAAAAAATCCCGGCTGCCTGTCTTTCAGGTGCAAAGGGCCTCCCTCATTGTTTACCTTTCTGCCTGCGGGGAAAGGAACAAGGGACTGAAGATGTGTTCAACCGGTCAGAGCATATTCCCTGTCCTTATGGAGAACCCTGGCTAGATACTGCCCGGTGGCTGAAGATGCTTCCCGGGCTATTGCCTCGGGGGTGCCGGTGGCTACAATGTAGCCGCCTTTGTTACCAGCCCCGGGTCCGAGGTCAATAATGTAGTCGGCATTCTTAATCACGTCCAGATGATGTTCAATGACAATCACGGTGTTGCCAGCGTCAACCAGACGCTGTAAAACTCGCAGTAGAGCGGCTGCATCCTCAAAGGAGAGACCGGTAGTCGGTTCGTCAAGGATATACAGGGTTCTGCCCGTAGCCCGTCGTGACAGCTCAGTCGCCAGTTTCACCCTTTGTGCTTCGCCACCGGAAAGGGTAGGTGCCGGCTGACCCAGGCGAATGTAGCCCAGCCCCACATCGTGCAGGGTATCCAGCTTGTTTCTTACCCTGGGGAAATGCTCAAAGAAGGACCGGGCTTGCTCTACCGTCATGTCTAATACCTCAGCTATGTTCTTGCCCTTAAACCTAATCTCGAGGGCCTCACGGTTATAGCGCTTCCCCTTGCATATCTCGCAGGGAACGGTTACGTCGGGCAGGAACTGCATCTCAATCTGAATGAAGCCTTCACCGCGGCAGGCTTCGCAGCGCCCCCCCTTGACGTTAAAGGAGAATCGACCCGGAGCGTAGCCCCGCATGCGGGCCTCGGGGGTGGTGGCAAAGAGCTCGCGGATAAGGGTAAAGGTTCCGGTGTAGGTGGCCGGGTTGCTGCGAGGGGTACGCCCGATTGGGGACTGGTTAATGTCGACGACCTTATCAATGTGTTCCATACCCAGAATAGCATCACAGTCTCCTGCCCTCTCCCTTGACCGGTAGAATGCCTGTGCTAGTCTCCGGTAAAGAACCTCATCGATGAGGGTGCTCTTACCGCTGCCTGAGACCCCGGTGATGCAGACGAACTCGCCTAGGGGAATACTGACATCTATGTTCTTGAGGTTATTCTGCCTGGCCCCCTTGATTACAATCTCCTGTCCTGAACCGGGGCGACGCTGGCGGGGCAGGGGAATCTGCTTTACCCCGCTGAGGTATTGACCGGTTATTGACTCCTTGCAGTTCATAATGTCACTCAGCAAGCCTGTGGTCACGATACGGCCACCGTGCTCCCCGGCGCCTGGTCCCATGTCAATGATGTGGGCAGCAGCCCGCATCATAGCCTCATCATGCTCCACGACCAGTATGGTGTTTCCCAAGTCTCTCAGCCTCTTCAGCGTCTGGATCAGGCGAAAGTCGTCAGCCGGGTGCAGACCCACGGTAGGTTCATCGCAGATATAGAGTACACCCATGAGCCCGCTGCCAATCTGGGTGGCCAGGCGGATGCGCTGTGCCTCGCCGCCACTCAGGGTGGCTGAAGGACGGTCCAAGGTGAGGTAGTCCAGACCTACGTCTTTGAGGAAGCCCAGGCGGGCCTGAATCTCCTTGAGAATTTGACGGGCTATAATCTGCTCACGCTCGCTAAGTGTGGCGTTCTTACCGTTGCCGAGCTTGGCTGCCCATTGCAGGGCTTGGGTAGCCGAGAGAGCGGTAATATCCATAATGTTTCTGCCGCCGATGGTTACTGAGAGAGACTCCGGTTTAAGCCGCTTACCCTGACAGACAGGGCACGGGCTGGACATCATATAGCGTTCAATCTCAGCCCGTGTATTCTCCGACTGGGTATCGTGAGCCAGCCTTTCCAGATAGGGGATTACCCCCTCGTACCCGGTGGAGTATTGCCTAATCCGACCGTATCGGTTCCTGTACCTGACCAGCTCTCCGTCTTCCCCGTAAAGGATGAGCTTGAGGTGGCGTTCAGACAGGTCCTTGACCGGGGTATGAGTAGAGAAACCATAACGTCTCCCCAGCATTTCCAGCTCGTTCAAATGCCAGGTTAGCCACCAGCCGGGGTGAATAGCCCCTTCAGCTATGGATAGTCCCTTGTTGGGGATAACC
>CAZMZA010000022.1:0-17250 GCA_964570635.1 uncultured Dehalococcoidales bacterium | reverse complement strand
TTATTAGGGTTCACCCGAAAGCCGAGGGACTTAAGGTACTCCATAGTCTCCCAGTGGGTCGGCGGTGTTGTCCTGCCTCCGGCGTAACCCAGCTGGTAGATGTAAATGTCCAGCGGGCGCTTTGCCGTTACCCGGGGGTCAAGCTGACGCACCGAGCCAGCAGCGGCATTTCTAGGATTGGCAAAAAGGGGCTGTCCTTGCTCGGCTCGCTCCCGGTTCAATCTATGAAAGCCGACTTTGGGTAGAAAGACCTCCCCTCTGACCTCAAACCTGGGAGGTGCTTCTTTCGTCACCGAGAGCGGTACGCTCCTGATAGTCCTCAGGTTCTGGGTAACGTTCTCCCCGCGAAAGCCGTCACCCCTCGTAGCTCCCGTGGTCAACTGCCCATCGACGTAGGTCAAGGCTACAGCCAGACCATCAATCTTGTGCTCACAGATAAGGCCAAATTGTTTTCCGCCCAGCAGTTTTGAGGTGCGGGTATACCAGCCCAGCAGTTCCTCCTGGCTGAAGGCGTTACCCAGCGATAACAGGGGCCGGGGGTGCTCCACCACACCGAAAGCTTCTACCGGAGCAGCACCAACCCGCTGGGTGGGCGAGTCTGGAGTTACGAACTGGGGATACTGCTCCTCCAGCTGCCTCAGCTCCCTCATTAACTCATCGTATTCGGCATCGCTGATTTGAGGGCTGTCCAGCGCGTAATAAAGGTAGCTATGCCGATTAATTTCAGCTCTCAGCTTCTCTATTCTTTCTTTGACCTGGTTCGAGTCCTTCATCTCACCCCGTTCTGAGAATACCTTACTCTAAGATTATAGTATTAGCCGTAACAAAAATAAACGGGTATAATAGTTCATTTAGAAGACAGGAGGCTAACGAGATGAAAAAATGGTTGTTAGTAACTTTGGCGATATTGTGTGTACTGGTCTTAATAGGCTACGGCGGCTTTACGATTCAGTCTCTAGCCTATACCGGGGGGTATTCTGAGGGCGAAATAGCAGGGTATGACAATGGTTATTCAGCGGGCCACGAGACCGGCTATGACTCGGGCAAGCAAGAAGGCTACCAAGCCGGTAGAGAGGAGGGGTACAGCGAGGGTTACCAGGCCGGTAGCGAGGAAGGTTACGCTGAAGGTTTTGGGGCTGGACTGGGGCATGGTTATACCCTAAAAGACCCGACTTATGAAGAAGCGGTCACCTTTATGAGAGAAGACAACACAAACGAGAATGAATATAACGAAAATTCTTATGTTTGTTCCCACTTCTCCAGAGACGTGAGCAACAATGCCGAGCAGCAAGGGCTCCGCTGTGCCCTCGTCGTCATAAACCATCCACAATCATCGCATACCATCATAGCCTTCGATACGATTGACCAAGGACTTGTCTTCTATGAGCCACAAACTGATGAACGGGTGAGGCCGGTTGTTGGCAGCCGGTATTACCGGTGTGTAGAGCCCATGCCCGGTTACTATTACGAACCACCTTCGTATGATGACACCATAGAGGAAATCCTGGTTATCTGGTAACATACCCGACAATATCCCATCCCGGTGGCTTGCACCCCCACCTGGCATACGGTAAACTAAGGTCGTTAACCACCGCCCCGGGTAACAGATTCAGGTAAGAAATTGGAGAGTAAGTATGGCTGAGGTCCGCCCCTTCCACGGGGTGCGCTACAATCAATCGGTAGTAAAGGATGTTTCCACAGTCATCTGCCCCCCCTACGACATTATTGCACCCCAGACCCGGCAAGAGCTTTACCATCGCAGTGAGTATAACTTTGTCCGGCTGGAATCTGGTTGGGATTTGCCTCAGGACACGGCTACGGAAAATAAATATACCCGTTCGGCAGCTACTCTGAAGCAGTGGCTGGAGCAGGGAATTCTCAAGCCCGACGAGACGCCGGCTATCTATCTCCACGACCAGTATTTCAGACACCAGGAAAATGAGTATAGACGCCGTGGCATAATTGTCCGCGTCAGGCTGGAGGAATGGGACAGCATGGTCATCCGCCCTCACGAGGGTACGCTTGTTGGGCCCAAGGATGACCGGTTGAGCCTGCTGTGGGCGCTGCAGGTGAACACCAGCTCGATTCTGGCCCTCTACGAAGACCCCAGCCACCAGGTCTCGTCACTGCTGTCTGAACAGGAACAAAGCGAGCCGGTAATAAGTGCAGGTAATGCCAACGAGGAAAGACACCACGTTTGGGCTATCACTGAACCTAGAATTATTGAGCAGATAGGCCGTAGCCTGGCGCATCAACCGCTTTATATCGCCGACGGGCACCATCGTTACGAGAGCGCCCTCACCTACCAGCGCGAGCGGCGCTCTTTTTCATCATCGGTAACAGAGGAAGACGCCTTCAATTTTGTAATGATGACGCTGGTAGATTTTTCCGACCCCGGGCTTATCATTCTGCCTCCGCACCGACTGGTCCGCGGGGTTCCAAAAGCCGCCCTCAATGAACTGACAGCTAGGTTACAGCCATTCTTCCAGATAGAGGAGCTGTCAGCGAGCACCCCCGGCACCTGGCAGCAGGTAGATGCTTTCCTTAACCAGGGTGAGAAAAGCCAGGACAGGCTGGTCCTTTTTGGCCTCGAACCGGAGCGCCTGCTCCTGCTCAGACTGGAGGACTTGGCCGCTGCCAGAAAAATGATGCCTTACTTCCACAGTGAGCTATACAAAAGCCTGGTGGTCAGTATTACCGACCATGTGATACTGGAGAAAGTACTGGAGCTGACGGGTAGCAGCCATGAGACAACCATTGCCTATACCTATAACCGGGAAGACGCGGTAAGCAAGGTGTCAGACCAGGAATACCAGCTGGCAATCCTGTTAAGTCCGGTCAAGGCAGAAGTGGTAAAAGCTATCGCTGACGCTGATGACCGGATGCCGAGGAAATCAACCTACTTTTACCCCAAACTACCGTCAGGACTAGTCCTGTACCGTCTAGTGTAGTCACGAATGGTTGACAGGCGCCCAGCCAGGCAGTACACTTAAACACATTTACCTACCGGGAGACGGGAGCAGTTGCTAGTAGGCCAGATTCTTGACCGGGCCGTCAGGCGGGTTCCAGATAAAACAGGCTTGATATCTGGGGAAGGGAGTTACACCTTCCGCCAGATGGGGGACAGGGCCAACAGGCTGGCTAACGCCTTCCTCGATATGGGCCTGAACAAGGGAGACAGACTGGCCACGCTGATGCCCAGTACCCCTGAGTTCCACGAGAGCTTCTTCGCCACCGCCAAAGCTGGTCTGGTACTTGTGCCGATAAACTACCTCTACATGGGGGAAGAGATAACCTACGCCGTCAATAACGTTGAGGCAAGTGCTCTCCTGGTTGATGAAAGATACCTTGATAAGGTAGAGCCGATACGGTCAGGGCTACCCTCAGTCAAGCATTATATTACTACTGGAAAGTCAGCAACCGCCACAAGCTACGAGGAGCTGATAGCCAGATACCCGTCGGACAGCCCGAAGGTCAACATCTCACCTGACGACCTGGCCCTAATCCTGTACACCAGCGGCACCACCGCCCGCCCCAAGGGAGTCATGCACACCCACAGGAGCGTGTATGCCTTTGTCTTAGCCTGTGGCCCTCTACTGCATATCCAGCCGGAGAAAGACGTCTGCCTGATTGCTGCCGCGTCATATCATATAGCGGCGGCACCCAAGGTGGTAACCACCGCCCACTTCCTGGACACCGCTGTCATCATGGAAGCTTTTGACCCCGAACCTTTCCTAAAGACGATAGAGCGGCACAAAGTGACCAATATCTTCTCCCCCCTGGTACCAACTGCACTCATCAGGCTGCTTGATGACCCGGCTTTCGGCAAATACGACCTCAGCAGTCTCCGTTCCGTATTTATCGGTGTTAACATCATCCCCTACCCGCTGGCGAGGAGGGCAATAGAAGCCTTTGGTCCCATAGTTTTTAACCTTTATGGCTCTACCGAGGGCAGCGGGGTGATGACACTCATGGAGCCGGGAGAGATGAGGCTGGGTTTGCCACCAGACAAGGTAAGGATATGTGAGTCCTGTGGCCGGGAAGCAAGCTGGCTTGTCGGGGAGATAAGAGTGGTCAACGATGCGGGAAAGGATGTCGTCCCCGGTGAAATCGGGGAGATACTGCTGAGGGGTGACGGGGTGATGAAGGGGTACTGGGGAATGCCCGAGGAGACAGCCAAGGTAATAGACAGCGAGGGGTGGTACCATTCGGCAGACCTAGCTACGGTAGATGAGGACGGATATATTTACATCAAGGGCAGAAAGAGCGACATCATCAGAAGCGGCGGGGAAAATATCTCTCCCGTGGAAGTTGAGGAGGTAATCAGGAGACACCCGGCAGTGAAAGAGGTCGCCGTTATCGGCGTACCCGACGAATACTGGGGGGAGACAGTAAAGGCGGTCGTGGTTCTAGACGAAGGGACCAAAGCTAGCGAGGAGGAGATTATCCAGTTCTGCAAGCAGCACCTGGCCAGCTTCAAAAAGCCAAAGTCGGTAGACTTCGTTGAGGATTTGCCCATGGTTGGCTCGGGTATGATGAGGATATCGAGAGGGAAACTCAGGGAAATGTACCGCAAAGCTACTGAGAAAGGAGACAAGTAAATGGCAGACATCTTAATCGAAGGCGGCATCGTCCTTACCATGAATCGGGAGTGGAAGGTATTTCCTAACGGAGCGGTGGCGGTGGAAGGAGACCGCATAGTTGATGTCGGGGATAGCGGCAGGCTGAGGAAAAAACACCCATCGCCCGGCAAGGTAATCGACGCCAAAAACAAGCTGGTCATGCCGGGACTGATTGACACCCACACCCATCTGCACCACTCAATCATAAAAGGCATGACGCCGGGTAACTACGGGTATGGCACCCCCTGGCTGGTCAGGATTGGTCAGCTTTACATGAAGGGGCAGTATACTGCCGAGCGTGCCTACCTGGCCACCATGCACAGTTGCACCGAAGCGATAAGAAACGGTACCACCACCCTCATCGAATGCGGCACCCCTCCTGGAGCTGAAGAATCACATGCCCGGGCTATCACCGATTCCGGTATCCGGGGTATACTGGGCATTTCGGCACAGGACATATTCGGCCCACCGGGGTACACGCGACCGAAAGAGGTAATCCCGATATATGGCGCCACCCCCGAGGAGAATATATATCGAATCGAAGGCGTGTTCCATAAGTACCACAATACTGCCGACGGCCGCCTGAGTATATGGCCCAGTCTTTTCCTGGTCCAGAACGTCTCGGACAAAATGTGCCAGATGGTCAAAGAGATGGCTGACACACACGGCGTCGGGATGACGACCCATGCCAATACCATGAGACCTATGGTGGAGACGTGTGTCCAGGCCTGGGGCAAGACGCCGATCATGCGCCTCTATGATAGCGGCGCACTGGGTGAAAATGTCCTCCTGGTTCACACCGGCCACATGCCCGGCCGGGATATAATGGCGGTAAGAGAGACCAAGACCAACCTGTCCCACTGCGTATTCACCAGCATGGGCATGCAGTACGGCTCCTGCCTGTTCAATAACTTCCCGGCGATGCTGGACATGGGCATCAATATAGCTCTCGGCACCGACGGCCAGGCCTGCTGCAACCACAAGGACATGGTGCGGGTAATGAATGCCACCTTCCTGGCACACAAGGAAGCGAAGTTCGACTGCAACCTCTGGCCGCCCAAGACCGTGGTCGAGATGGCTACCTGGAACGGGGCAAAGGCTCTGTGCCTGGAGAAGGAGATAGGCTCGCTGGAGCCGGGGAAGAAGGCCGACGTTATCCTCTTCGATTTGACCAGACCCGAGTGGGTGCCGGTACACCGGTATAACCTAATTGAGAACCTGGTCATGAGTGCCACCGGGGATAGCGTGGACACCTCTATTATCAACGGTAAGGTGGTTATGGAGGGACGCGTCATCAAGACCTTTGACATGCCCAAACTGGTAGCAGAAATGCAAAAAGAGGGCGAGGCCTACGCTGTAGCCACGGCCGACTTCCTGGGGACGGAGAAACTATATCCAGAGAATATGCCCCCGCTGTGGTAATGATAACGGGTCTGAGGACTTAGCTTTTACAGCTTTACCAGCTTGGCGGTATAGACATCGGGGAGAGCAAGTATTTGCTGGCGCTGCTCCTCGGGCAGTGGTTCGTCCAGGGCCAATATCATCAGAGCCTGCCCCCGGGGCTTGAGCCGACCCAGGTGCATAAAGCTAATGTTGATGTCAGCACTGCCAGTTATCTCGCCTACAGCACCAATAAGCCCGGGTCGGTCCCGGTGGTCGCTGAACAAAAAGTAGCCGCCGGTGGGCACAATGTCAAACCAGTAGTCATTAACCCGGACAATATGTGATTCACCACGCATCACCGTCCCGGCAACAACCGTAGCTCCGGTGCTGGTGGTCACTTCCAAAGTGACCAGACCGGCATAGTTCTCGCAGACGGTTTCTTTCTGCTCCACTACCACCAGACCCCGCTGAGCGGCCACCATATTGGCATTCACCAGGTTAACCCGCTCCTCACTCACCTCTTCAAGCAGCCCCCCCAGAACGGCTGCCTTGAGAGCATCCGTATCATACTCAGAAATCTCACCCTCATACCTAATCTGGATGGCATTCATCTGCCCCTCGACAAGCTGGCTCACCAGCCTGCCCAGGGTAGAAGCCAGTTCCATAAACGGTGCCAGCACTGACAGCATTTCAACCGAGATGAAGGGTGCGTTGACCGCGTACCTGGCCAGTCGTCCGTTAAATACGGCAATAATCTGCTCGGCAACATCCTTGGCGGCAGCGGCTTGTGCCTCTGCAGTAGACGCACCTAAATGAGGCGTGACAATGATGTTGTCAATCCCAAAAAGCACACTCTCGGTAGCCGGTTCCTTGGGGAAAACATCAATAGCCGCACCAGCCACCCTGCCCTCTTTCACTGCCTTAGCCAGTGCCTTTTCATCAATCAGCTTGCCTCGAGCACAGTTAATAATGCGAACGGTCGGCTTCATTAAAGCCAGCTCTTTATCTCCGATTAGTTCCTCGGTTGACGGTGTTAATGAGAGGTGAAGGGTAATAAAGTCGGACTCCCTGAGTAACTGCTCCAAAGAAACGAGTTCCACCTGGAGCTTTTTAGCATGGTCAACGGAAATGAAAGGGTCGTAACCAATAAGCCTCATCTGCAGACCCCGGGCACGCCTGGCTACCTCCGAGCCCACGTTACCCAAACCAATGATACCTAACGTTTTGTCCCTTACCTCGGTGCCCATAAAATTATTGCGCTGCCACACGCCTGATTTGAGCAAAGCGTTAGCCTGAGGGATATGACGAGCCAGGGCCAGCATAAGGGCAATGGTATGCTCAGCCGCCGAGATAGTGTTGCCAGTAGGGGCGTTAACTACCAGAATACCTCGCCGGGTGGCTGCCAACATATCAATATTGTCTGTGCCGGCACCAGCTCGGGCGATGACCTGCAGCTTTTCTCCGGCAGCGATGACCTCAGCGGTGACCTGAGTCTGACTGCGCACCACCAGGGCTTCATAATCACCGATGATGGATATAAGCTCCTCCGGCTTTATCCCCGGTCTAACATCCACCTCAGCCTGGCGGCGTAGAATATCTATCCCCTCGTCAGAAACAGGGTCAGCTATTAAGACCTTCATCTTTAGCCAGCACTCCCGAATCCAGCTTTTGGTAATACCACTTTTAGCTTCGACAGTACCGTTTCAATATCGTCCTCGCTCACCAAACCCAGGTGACCGATACGGAATATCCTGCCGTCCAGGTTCTGTTGCCCGCCAGCCAGTACAACCCCGTGCTCCTCTCTCATGAGCTTGAGCATCTTCTTGGTATCAAGCCCAGCGGAGGCAGATACCGCCGTCACCGTATTTGAGGCATGGCTTTCTTCGGCGAAAAGGGAAAGTCCCAGCGATTTAACTCCATCCCGGGCCGCCTTGGCAACCCGGCCGTGTCGGGCCACAATATTGGGCAAGCCTTCCTCAAGCATCATGTCCAGTGACACCGCCAGAGCATAAACAGCCGTAACCGCCGGTGTCCACGGCGTCTGGCCCTTCTCTAAATAGCTCCTGGCCCGGGCGAAGTCCCAGTAAAAGCGGGGCATCCTGGCCTCAGCATGCGCCCGCCATGCCTGCTCGCCAACACTGACCATAGCCAGCCCGGGTGGTGCCATCCACCCCTTCTGAGAGCCGGTAACGGCAACATCACAGTGCCAATCGTCCACCGGCAAGTTAATTGAGCCCAGACTGCTGATAGCATCAACCAGCAGCAATTTATCAGACT
This sequence comes from uncultured Dehalococcoidales bacterium, assembly GCA_964570635.1. Taxonomy (GTDB): domain Bacteria; phylum Chloroflexota; class Dehalococcoidia; order Dehalococcoidales; family CAYYQY01; genus CAYYQY01. The sequence continues at coordinate 8,968 of CAZMZA010000022.1, read as the reverse complement.
CCTTCACTACCGAGCTGATGGCAGCCAGGTCATTGGTAACACCGGTGGATGTCTCGTTGTGGGTAACCAGTACCGCCTTAATTTCAGGCTCAGCCTGGAGAGCCTGGCGCACGGCGTCAGCATCAGCCGCCTTACCCCAGTCAAAGCGAAGCGGGACTACCTCAGCGCCAAACTCCTGAGCAATAGCCGCAAAGCGTTCCCCGAAAACACCGATAGATACTGACAAAACCTTGTCCCCCGGGGACAGCGTGTTGACGATAGCTGCCTCCAGACCACCCGTGCCCGAGCCAGTTAGCAGGAACACATCACCCTTGGTCTGGAATAGCTGTTTCAGCTTGGCCGTTACACCGTTGAGCATCTGCTGAAACTCCGCCCCCCGATGATTTATCATCTGCTTGCTCATTGCCCGAAGGACTTCGTCAGGCAGAGGCGTAGGTCCTGGAATCCGTAGATTGCTCAACATTCCCCTCCTTCACCGACTAATCGCTGCTCCACCGGCATAAAGCCGGGCTCCAGTAAACACCAGAATATTTTATAACTAACGGCTCAATAACACAATCGCCGCCACCGCCAAGACCAGGCCGGCAATCTTCGGTACCGTAACCGGTTCGTGCAGAACTATTATTCCCAGGACAGCGGTAACCATAGCATTAAGCCCGTAAATGGGCATAACCACTGATATCGGCCCCCTGCCGATGGCCATATAAAGGGTGAGGATGGCAATTGCCATGGGTATGGCAATAAGGATGGCATACCAGAAATATGCTGTTTGCTGCGGCATGATGGGGGACTTGGTGAAGTAGATATAGCCATAGACAATGGGAAAATAGACTATGGCACCCAACAGGGCAATCGCCGGGCTGGAAATATACGGGGATATGAGCTTGGCCAGAAAATAGTGAATCCCCAGACCCACCATCGTTATTAAAGCTAACGGTAGATAACCCATGGCACTTCCCCCCTAATCAGTATCAATACTCCAGCAAAGAGGTGTTGGTAGTCTTCTAATCAGCACTAGGTAGACTTGATATAACGTCGCTTACCTACTCTTATGATACAGCCTTCAGTAACTGTCCAATGTACATCGCTAATTCTTTCCCCATCCACGTATACAGCACCTTGTTCGATGAGACGTGTGGCTTCGCTCCGACTTTTGGCGAGATGGTTTTTCATAAGATAATCCCGAAGACTACTGCCACCTGACTTGGTACCAAGAACTATCTCCTCAGGCAGCTCTTTAAGCTGTACAACCTTGGTAAACTGCCCCTCAGCTTCGGTGGCTGCCTTCTGGTCGTAAAGCTGGGTTACAATCTCCCGGGCCAGCCGCTTTTTAAGGGTCATGGGGTTAACCGAGTCACTGCCGAGTGCCTGCTTGAACTCCTCCAGTTCCTCATCGGGAACGTCGGTCAGCAATTCAAAGTAGGGCAGGATGAGGCTGTCAGGAATAGACGTCACCTTGCCGTATACCTCATCAGGCGGCTCATCAACACCGATGTAGTTGCCCAGGCTCTTGCTCATCTTTTGACTGCCGTCAGTCCCGACAAGGATGGGAACCATGAAAACCTGCTGGGGGGGCTGCCCCACCATGCTTTGCAGCTCCCGACCCACCAGTAAGTTAAACTTCTGGTCGGTACCGCCAAACTCAACATCAGCCTGGACGACCACCGAGTCGTAGGCCTGGAGCAACGGGTAGAGCAGTTCGGTGATAGCGATGGGGCGTCCGACTTTATACCTCTCGCTGAAGTCATCCCGCGCCATGACCTGGGCCACGGTAAACTTGCTGGTAAGCCGAATGACGTCGGTCAGGGTGAATTTTCCGAACCACTCACTCTGCCACCTGACCTCCGTCCTTCCCCGGTCAACCACCTTGAAGAATTGCTTCATATAGGTCTCGGCATTGGCTTGAACCTGTTCCATAGATAGCATGGGGCGGGTAACGGAAACACCGCTCGGGTCGCCAATCTGTGCTGTCCAATCACCGACAATAAGGACTACCTGATGCCCTAACTCCTGAAGTTGACGCAGTTTCCTCAGTGCCACCATGTGACCCAAGTGAATATCGGGAAAACTGGGGTCAAACCCCTCCTTCAGGCGCAACTTCCTGCCGGAACGGAGCATTTCCTTGAGCTCCTCCTCAACTATGACTTCAGCTACGCCCCGTGTCAGTAGACGGTTAATATCCCTGTCGGTCATAACTTCCTATCGCTGTCAGTAACCAGTTTTTGCCTGGCTATCCAGTATGGCTCTGCCCTTTTTGACGTCGCGGGCTATCTGCCTCTTTAACTCCTTTGCCGAGCCAAACCCCTTTTCACCGCGGAGCCGCTCAACAATGTCGATTCTCAACTCGTGCTCATAGAGGTCACCATCATAGTCAAGGATATAGACTTCTATGGTGCGCTCACCGCCACCAAAGGTGGGGCGCCGGCCAATATTAGTCATTGACGGGTAGGCTGTGTCGTCCATATAAGCCAGGGTGGCGTAGACCCCGTCAGGGGGCAGGGCCTGCTGTGAGTTTACCGCCATATTCGCCGTCGGGAAGCCCAGTCCAGCGCCCCGGCCCACCCCGGCGGTTATCGGCCCGTGAAGACCAAAGTAGCGACCTAAAAGTTTGTACGCCCGTTTCATATCCCCGTCGGCCAGAGCGTTCCTGATTGCGGTACTGCTGGCCACCTCGTCGCCTACCGTCACCGGGGATATCACCGTGACGGTAAAGCCCATATCCCGCCCCAGGGCCAGCAAGGCGTCGGCATCACCTCCCCGACCTCGACCCAGGGCAAAGTCGTACCCGATTACAAGTCCCTGCATCCTGAGGTATTTCCTCAACAGCGTGATGAACTCGCGAGCACCGAGGTCAGCCACTTCGTGGGAGAAGGACAGGGTAGCCACTATATCAACGCCCTCATCCTCGAGAAGAGCGACTCTCTGGCCAAGGTCGGTCAGGAACGATATTTGAGTCTCCGGTGACAGAACCGCCAGAGGGTGCTGACGAAAGGTTACCACTCCACTGAGCAAGTCCCGCCCTCTCGCCTGCTCTTTTAACTGCGAAATGAGATGTTTATGACCCAGATGGACCCCGTCAAAGACACCGACAGTCAACAGTGTATCTTTGTCGGGCGCTAACTGACTGAGTTCTTGCTCTATCTGCATAACCTTTCCCTGAGCAAGAGTGCGATAGATTCACGACAACCAGAAAGAGACAAACCAAATAGTATCATACGCCTGTACCAGCGTCAACTACAGGTCCAAGGGTCTCAATCCCCGGCGAACTGAACTTGACAAGGGAATGACGAGGTGTAAGACTATGTTGTGTGCACATGGGGTGCAGGGAAAGTGAGGAGGTGAAGCCAATGGTTCAGGCCGCTGAAAAGGGTGTGCTCAGCGAAAGAGTGAAGCGGGAAAAGGAAACCCTGCTCTCGGCTCCTCCGCAGATTGATACCGAGAGAATCAAAATTCTGCTCGACGTATACTGGGAGACCAAAATAGAACCGGCCATAATCCGCCGGGCTACGCTCTTTCACCGGCTCTGCTCGGAAAAGACGCTGTATATCGACGAAAACCCGATAGTGGGCACTCTCACCCGGTACAAGTACGGGGCTTACCCTTTCCCTGAGGAAGGTTGCGCCTGGATGGAGAGAACGGAGGAGTTTGCTCTGCCCAGGGGCAAAGTCCGAATAACCCCCGAAGTCAGGGAGTGGATAGATAAGGCTGTCGAGTTCTGGCAGGACTCAAATCTGTTCAGCCTGACCCGGGAGGTTGTGCTCAAAGCCTACGGTGTGGACACGCGCACCTTATCGGAATGCGGCGTATGGATTGAAGCTACGCCGGGCGGTGCCGCCCACATTGCGGTCCCCGATTTTCCCCACCTGTTAAGCCAGGGCCTAAAGGGGATTACCGCCGAAATAGAGCAGGAACAGGCGAGACTGAACACCGGGGAGCCAGACGCTATTAACCGGTGGTACTTTTACCAGGCAGCCAAGCTGGCACTCGATGGAATGGCGGTGCTGGCGCAGAGGTATGCCTCGCTGGCCAGGGAAATGACCAAAGAGGAGAAGAACGCGGAGAGGAGACAGGAGCTGGAGGAAATTGCCGGGATTTGCCAGCATGTCCCGTTAAATCCGGCCCGGAGCTTCCGCGAGGCGGTCCAAGCCTTCTGGTTTATCATGCTCGGGGTCTGGCTTGAGGCGCCAAAGGCACTCAACTCTCCCCCGGCCACTCTTATCAGGTCTCTCTACCCCTTTTACAAAAGGGACAAGGAAGAGGGAAAAATCACCGACGAAGAGACAATCGAGCTTCTGCAGTTCCTGTTCCTGAAGTTTAACCAGCTGGCTCACGTGCTGCCCCCTCACGGGTACAGGATGAACCAAAGCCGACTGGGGCTGCAACTGAGTCTGGGCGGCTTAACCCCGGACGGCGAAGATGCCACCAACGAGCTAGACTGGCTGGTTCTGGAAGCCCAGCAGCGTATCAGGCTCCCGGAGCCTCTGGTCAACCTCGTCTATCACGATAAGCTTGCCGAGCCGTTTTTGCTGAAGTGCGTCGACCTGATAAGGACGGGTATAGGTCAGCCCGCCTTTCACAACAGCCGGGTAGCTATTGAGCGCCATCTATATCACCACAAGATGCCGCTGGAAGATGCCCGACCGTTCGTCATCGCCGGCTGCGTCCAGAGTTTTGTGCCGGGTTATATGGATGGCTACTGGGAAACCAGGGTAAACATCGCCAAGATGATTGAACTGGCTTTGAACAACGGTAAGGACCCGCTAACCGGGAAGGAACTGGGGCCGCAAACGGGGGAGGCGGAGAGCTTCCAGACCTATGACCAGCTGTACCAGGCCTTTGACAGGCAGCTGGAATACTTTTTCCCCTTAACGCACGATGTTTCCCGGACGGCCTGGACTTTGCAGCGGAACTTCCCCACCCCCTTCGGCTCAGCCTTCATCAATGACTGTGTAGAGAAGGGCAAGGATGTATCCGACGGAGGTGCCAGATACAGCTTCGGCGACGGCGTCTGCCCGATAGGAGTGGTTGACGCAGCCAATTCCCTGGCCGCAATTAAGAAGCTAGTCTTTGAGGAAAAGAAGCTCACCATGAGCCAGTTGAGAAAGGCACTCAGCGCCGACTTTGAGGGATACGAGGAAGTAGAGCGAATGTGCCTCAATGCCCCCAAATACGGAAACGATGAGGAGTATGCGGACTCAATCGCCAGGGACATCTATGAAAGCTGCTATAACCTGCACTCCGCATCCGACCATCTGGGCCGACCGGTCATGCCGTCAGCCTATTCCGTCACGGGGCACGTGGCTTTCGGCGAATTCACCGGCACCCTGCCCAACGGCAAGAAGGCGAGAAAACCTCTGGTTGACGCCACCGTCTCAGCTCAGGCGGGTACAGACAGGAACGGAGTTACCGCCCTGGTCAAGTCGGCGGCCAAGGTCATTGATACGGTAAAGTACGGCTCCAATCACCTCAACATGAAGTTCCACCCCACGGCGCTGAAGGGCATGGACGGGGCGCGGAAACTGCTCTCCCTGATAAAGACCTACTTCGACCTGGGCGGTTATCACGTGCAATTCAACTGCGTCAGCGGTGAGACCCTGAAGGATGCCCAGCTACACCCAGAAAACTACAGAGAACTGGTAGTGCGGGTGGCTGGCTACAGCGCCTACTTCATCACCCTGGACAGGGATACCCAAGACGACATCATAAAGCGGACCGAGCTGACCTTTTAGACACCGGCTGGGGTAGTGTAACGGGGGAAAGTCCTTCTGAAGCTAATATACCTTCATGTAACAACCAGTCCCAAACATTTAACGCCAATTTTATAGTTTCAAGTTGAGGGTGCGACAGTGACCGGCAGGGGGTTATTGCCGGCACGAGCTTGTGGATTATGTCAGGTATTGACAAAAGGATTATAATACATAATGCAAATACAGTGGGGGAGGAGGGAGGAGACCAATGCCTAGACACAGCTTGGATAAAGACATTAAAAAGGCAATCTTAGAAGCTCGTAGTATGGTAGAAGCTATTGCCAAAGCGGATAGCGGTGAGGCTGAAACACGTGCCCGTATAGACCATATCTTTAAATCACTTATGGGGTACGACCGTTTCAAGCATATGACAGAGGAATACGCAATTCATGGAGCTGGTGAAACCACACACTGTGATATTGCAATTCAACTAGACCATGAAGAAGAAGCAAAGCCTGAAATGTTTGTTGAATGTAAGAGGGTAAACATTAAACTTGCTCAGAAACATATCGGGCAAGCTGCATCCTATGCCATTAATTACGGCTGTGAATGGGTATTATTAACCAATAGTAAAGACTGGAAGCTTTACCATATTACATTCGGGCAACCTCCCCAGACTAAACTGGTCGAGTCCTGGAATTTGCTTACTGATGACCCCACTGTCCTAGCCAAAAAGTTTGGAATAATCAGCTATAAGAATGTTAAAAATAACGGTTTGGACAAATTATGGGAAACGGTGAACGTATTAAACGCCAGTAATATGCTTAAGGCAATCTTATCGGAAGAGTCAATAAAGCTATACCAACGTAGGTTAAAGAAGTCTACAGGTGTAAGTATATCCCCTGAGGATATTGTCGGTCAGTTCCGCCACTTATTGAACGAGTCCGCACTCTCTGAAATGAATAATATCAAGATATTGCTACCGGCGAGGCAGCAACGTGCTAGGACTCCAAAAAAGCCCCCAAGAGTAAGTCAACTTCAATAGAGCAAGAAGCTGAGGCTATACTGGCAGAAAAACATTTGTGAATTTCCACCGCCTCATAGCAACCTACAGAGCATAAGCATGCCCTCGCCGTTCTTAACCTCGGTTGTTCACTATGATGATTATCAGGTATAATTTGAGGTGACTGCCAGCGTAGCTCAGGGGTAGAGCAGCGGTTTCGTAAACCGCCGGTCGTCAGTTCGAATCTGACCGCTGGCTATAACTTTATCAGAGGGGATAATTCCAATTATAGAGATGCAACCACGAATGAAGATGAGGCCTGGCGGGAGGGAATATGGGTGTAGCTTACGGGCTATTCCGATAGCTCGGTTCCCTGCTAAAGCTGAAATTTCTCCCCCGGCCCGCTCAGACCCTCTAACTTAAGCCACCAGCACGACCGCCTAACCCTTCTGCTGGATTTTCTCGAGAAGTTTAAGGATTGCCTGACAGGTATTCGCAATCCGACCGAGTGACTCATCAATCTCGGCGAGCCCGCGCTCAATGGCCCTCAAATCATCACGGAAATCTTTATAATCAGACATTTTACCTCCTCTTGGAGCCTAATATATTATACCAGACAAATTCTGCTAACGGAATTAAATCTAGCCTGACCCAGAGATTTTGTCAATACCCAGAAAGGACAGCGAGGTATTATTGCCGACAAAAGTTTCACATAAACCGAACAAAAGGGGCAGCCAGATATAAGCTATCACTTGATACCACACCAGATAGAATGTTATGCTATATAGTGTCTATAGGTGGCACATCAAGCGTAGATTAGAGGAGAGACAGCATGATAGAGCTAGAGGTTAATCACCGGGAGATTCTGGGCAAAAAGACCAGGTTTTTACGCCGCCAGGGGATTACCCCGGTGCATGTTTTTGGTCACGGTATCAAGTCGGCGACACTGCAATGCGATACGGCCAGGCTACAGCACGTGCTAGCCCAGGCGGGGCATACGAGACTTATCAGTCTCAAACTCGATAGCGAAAAAAAACCGCGGAACGTTGTAGTCCGTCAAGTTCAGAGAGACCCGCTAACAGGTAAGTTCCTCCACGTGGATTTTTACCAGGTAAAAATGGAGGAGAAAATCAAAGTGGAAATCCCTATTGTTCTAGTTGGAGAAGCGCCAGCCTTGAGGTCCAAAGAGAACATGCTGACGCATGAGCTTACTACTTTGACTATTGAGTGTCTCCCGGCCAAAATCCCCGCCAGTGTAGAACTGGACATCAGTTCCCTCACCGAGCCGGAGCAAGCGCTACGAGTAAAAGACATTAAACTGGATAAGGAAATTGCTCTGCTTAACGAGCCGGAACTGGTGGTAGCAAAGATTAGTGTGCGCCGCGTAGAGAGGATAGAGGAGGAGGAGAAGGTGGTGGCGGCAGAAGAAGTGGTTGAAACTGCTGAAGCAGCCCAGTTGCCTGAAGAGGAGTCAAAAGAGGAATAGCTGGCCGCATACCAGACGTCTTCCGACGCTTTTCTTCACACAGAAACAGCACGATTAAGACATGACTTCAGCTTTACCTAGCGGAGAGTAAATGAGCCGGCTCATAGATAAACTAAACCGGGCTAGCCAGGAAGCGCCCCAGCCGATGGGGTTCAGAGCCGCCCAGGCATTACCCCCAAGGCCCAAGATGCTGCTCATTGCCAGCCTGACCGAGGCTAAAATCAACAACCTGACCGATTACGTGGCTGGCGCTGACGGAGGACTGCTGACAGTCTCAAAGGCTTCACAGGCGAAAGCACTTAAAGAGACATCGCTGGCCATGCCCGATATTCCCTGGGGTGCCTGGCTGAAGGGGGGTGGTCAGGCAGAAATGGATGGGATTGTGAAGGCCGGCGGTGATTTTGTGGTTTTTGCTGCCTCCAGCACCTCGCTGGCCATTCCTCACAACAGTGCCATAGGCAAAATACTGGAGGTTGAGGCATCACTCAGCGACGGCTTGTTAAGAGCGATTGATGATATACCGGTAGCGGCGTTGCTCACTGCTGGCGAACCGGAAGAGGACTATCCTCTTACCTGGCACCACCTTATGCTGTTTCAGCATTTTGCCCATCTGTTGACCAAGCCACTGCTGGTCTCCGTACCTTCAAGCGTGACGGCCAGCGAACTCCAAGCCCTATGGGGAGCAGGGGTGGACGGTGTGGTAGTAAAGGTAGGAACTGAGCAACCTCCAGGAAGGATAGACGAATTACGCCAGGCAATTGATAAACTGGACTACTCCTCACGACGCAAGCG
>CAZMZA010000021.1:0-17255 GCA_964570635.1 uncultured Dehalococcoidales bacterium | reverse complement strand
CCTTAAGGGCTACCTCTACCCAGCAACCGGCAGGACAGATGCCACACAGGCCTTTTCTCCACTGTACGTGCGCCCTCTGAGCTTGGCTTTGCTCCTGAACCGATTTTGCCCTTGCCATTACGGACCCCCGTTTCAGTAGCAACCTAATTCAACCAGTCATCAATATTTCTGCCAACCCTTACCCTTACGCAGGCCACGCACGTAAGCCATTTGACCGGCATGTTGCAGACTATCACCCAGGATGCTGATGAGTCGCACCCCGACTGTAGGAAGTGGCTGATACCATGGCTCATTGATTTCCCTATCGAGGTCAGAACTTGACAGGGTCAGAAAGTACCGTTTTGTTCTCTCCAGCACTGCCCGATGGTAGTCAAGAAGCGTCTCCACATCTGGAGATTTGAAGGCAGCTACCTGCTCCGGGGTGTGACCGAAGCCGATGTCTTTGGGGTCAGGTGAGCGGTTGAACTTGGCGTGCCATCCATCCTTAACCCAGAGCTGTTCCTCGTCCATCAGAGATGCAATATGGTCATCCTGCACACGCGTGAGGTGCCAGGCAAGCCAGCCAATGCTATTGCTATCGGGACGAGGTTGCCAGTTCAAGTCGTCTTCAGTAAGCCCCCGAAGCGTACTCTCCAATACTCCCAGCACCCGGCCATAACCATCTGCCAGTAAATCGTGCCACTCCATTGACACCTCCCTGTTTTCGCGATATGGCACCTGCCATGATTCAAAGTGCTATGAGGAAAGAACTAGGTCAGCCCTTTCCTCTTTAGATAAGGCGAGCTGACCAGCTGAGCCAGGTTGGCGGCACCAATGCAGAACATTGAAATACGCAGTTCCTCCCTTAAAACCATCAGGTATTCTTCAACAGCCTCGGTAGAGGTCACGGCTAGCTTAAGTAGAGGCGCTCCTACACCTCCCACCTGAGCCCCCAGGGCAATAGCCTTCGCCAGGTCAACCCCGGTGCGAATGCCACCACTGGCAATAATGGTAACTCCCTTCGCCCCTCTTTTTACCATCTCAATGGATTCGGCAGTACTAATGCCCCAGGTGGAAAACGAGTTGGCAATCCTGGAGGTAAGCGCGCTATTAACACGGTACTTTTCCACCTCGCTCCAAGAGGTGCCGCCGGAGCCGGCCACATCAATTGCCGCCACTCCAGCGGCAGCCAGCTTTCGAGCCACGTCCTCCGAGATGCCCCAACCCACCTCTTTTACGATGACGGGGACGCTGAGCTCCCGACATATCCCCCCAATTTTGTTCAGCAGGTGAGAGAAATCGGCTTTACCATTTGCCTGGAGGGCTCTCTGTAACGGGTTCAGATACAAAATAAGGGCATCGGCATCGAGCATGTCAACCGCCTGCTGGCAGTGGGTAACGTCATAGCCGTAGTTGAGTTGAATTGCGCCTAAAGTGGCAAAAAGGGGAACGTCAGGGGCTACGTCACGTATCCTGTAGCTTAAAGCCATGTCTGGAGCATCAATAGCTATTCTTTGTGAACCCACAGCCATGGCGATGCCCGCAGACTGGGCTGCCCTTGCCAAGTTCCTGTTTATTCTCTCCGCCTCTTTGATGCCACCTACCATAGGCGATATGATTAGCGGAAAGTCTATTTGCTTACCCAGGAGCGTTGTCCTCAGGTCTATTTCATCGGCGTTTATTTCCGGCAAAGCCTGGTGCACAAAATAATAGTTATCCAGACCCGAGGTTACTCCCTTAAACTGGACATCTTCTTCCAGATTGATACGTAAGTGCTCTTGCTTTCTTATTATATTTGCATGGGCATCGTCTGTATCTGGCTTTGGCATTTCTCCCCCCTTGCCCTGTCACCTAACTCTTGACACCCGTCATAGATAGATTTTAGCACTTAGCGGTGGCATTTCATAGACACCATGTAAACGCCCTGATTCACGCTCAGCTTGGGTTGCCCTGTTCAAGGGCAAAGCACTATAATGCGGCAGGTGCCGCATGATTAGGAAAGTTTTCCCCATAGTAGCTCTTTCTGTCTTCTCCTCCATGCTAGGTGTTGGCATAATAGCTCCTATCTTGCCCCTTTATGCTGAGAATATGGGAGCCACCGGAATCTGGCTGGGGCTGATATTTGCCGGCTTCTCTATCTCCCGAGCCATCTTTATGCCCATTATGGGGCGCCTCTCCGACCGCCGTGGCCGCAAGGCTCTCCTCCGTATCGGCCTGCTCATCTACTGCGCTACCGCACTAGGCCTGATATGGGCCGAAAGTGTCTCACAGCTAACCGTAGTCCGCTTTATTCAGGGGTTTGCTGCCAGCATGATTATTCCCATCGCTGAGGCTTATGTCGGTGATATCTCACCCGAGGGTGAAGAGGGGACCTGGATGGGCTATTACTATTTTGCCTTTTTAACCGGGTTTGGCCTGGGTCCCTTCATAGGCGGAGTGCTGGCTGACCAATTTGACATGAATGCCGCCTTCCTGGCCCTGGGTGGTCTTAACCTGATAGCTTTCCTGGTAGTCAATTTTTTCCTGCCTGAGACGCCAGAGAGAAAAGCAGAAGCCAGTCCTATCCCGTCATTTAGAGCCATGAGCAATAGTAACCTGGTAAGGGGGCTCTTTGTTTTTCGGTTTTCCTTTTACATGGGTGCCGCCGCCTTCGCTACCTTTCTGCCAATCTTGGCCGCTGAATATTTTGGGCTGAGCCCGACCCGTATCGGGATACTGCTGGGGGTCAATATTCTGCTGGTATCAGTCTTTGAGATATATGGTGGTTACATTGCTGACAGATTCAACAGGAAGACGCTGGTAGTTATCGGCAGCGCCGTTAACCTCATCTGGCTGGCCCTGATTCCTCAGGCGCAGTACTTCTGGCATCTACTGGCGCTGTGTATCATTGGTGGCCTGGGTGGTGCCACCGCCCTGCCAGCCGCCGGGGCCCTGGTTATTGAGGAGGGCAGGAAGTTTGGCATGGGGTCAACCTTTGCCATATACGCCATGGCTATGAGCCTGGGTATGGGTATCGGACCGCTGATATCGGGGGCAATGGCCGATTGGGTAAGCCTTTACTCGGTGTTCTACCTGGCCGCCGGTGTGGGGCTGGCTGGAACCGGCCTGTTTATCTGGCTCACTAGATGACAATGGCCACGGTATCAGGACCTGGCTCTAAAAAGGAACCCAAAATGAAAAAGGCCCCGGCACTAAATGCTACCGGGGCCTTTTTCCACCGTGCCTACTGCTTATCCCAAAACGGCAATTCGCCAAAACCATACTCCTCCCACCTGGCCTTTACCTCCTCAAAGTCCTCGAGAGGAGCTGGTTCCACTGGTGCTACCCTGGCGCCATCCCACACATCAGACCGGGGATGCCTAATCCAGTTAACTGTGGCATCGATGAGACACCTTGTGCTCAGAGCAGAGCCGTACTCCTCGAAATTCAGACCGTCTGCTGACAGAGCCGCGTCAACGATGCCAGCATACTGGCGGAAGATGTAGATATCCTCTTCTGGATTGCAGTTACTGTTGATAGCGTTCATAACTGCGCTGGTGTCATATATATTTACATCATCCTCAACGACAACCCACACCTTCCAGGGGAGGTGACTGGTCTTGTGGGCGAACAGGGCGCACCCTACCTGATAGGCATGCCCCTGATACATCTTGTGAATCTTGACGGCGCAGATGGGTGTTATCGTCAGGTCCACGACGCCGGGAACGGTATCCTGCATGAACTTCTTCAGCAATGCCCAGCCGCCGAAAGCAAAGGCTACCTTCTGCTCCTCAAAGACGGGGGACGTGCCGATAGCGCTACCGGTATAGATTGGGTCGTCCCGGTGGGTGATACAGCTGACCTCGGTCACCGGCTGTATGGTCGGCCAAGCGTAGCCGCCACTGATTTCCTTCAAAGGAGCCTCTTGGACAAAGGTTTCGGGGTCAATCAAGACATGACCCTCAATAACTATCTCGGCCGTGGCCGGGACATAAAGGTCAACCGTTTCACACTTGACCAGTGGTACCGCTTCTCCCCTGATGGCACCCAGCCACTCCCACTCGCTCTTGCCATTCGGGTGGTGCCACGGCGAACCGGAGCAGAGAATCATAGCCGGGTCCCAACCGTAAACAAAGGCTATCGGCATGTCCTCGCCCCTCTCCGCCCACTTGGTGAAGTGCTGCCCCCAGTGCTGGCTTCTCACCAAGAGGGAAACAATGTGGTTCTTATCATATATGCCCCCTCGGTAGGTGCCAACATTGACCTCTCCGGTATCCGGGTCTTTGGTCACTACCGCATGCCAGGTATTGATATATCGGTACTCATCCCCAGGATGCCACTGTGGCACCGGTATATCGAAAAGATCAACCTGTGCAGCCTTAATGATATTCTGCTTCACCGGGGCATCCGCAGCCTCAACAATCACCGGGGGTATGAGGTCCCGCTCGGCTGTCTCTATAATCCCGTCTATAACAGCCGTGGTGGGGGTGTCGAAGGGCAAGCCAATAGCCCAATTAAGTTTGCCAGTGGTGTTCAGGCTACCGACAAGTAGCTTGGTGCACCAGGTGTTCTCATAGCCTTCAATGTTTTCAAACAGTACCGCTTGCGCCTGGTCCTGCTGCCCCATGTTCATGCCAATTGCTGACATCTGGCGCCCGATTTCCTGTATCTCGCCATCGGGTGAAACCGGTGCGGTAACTTTCGTGAGCTGCCCCTGCTCTTCAAGGAAGTCTACCCATCCCCTGAGGTCTCTCGACCACTCTGCTGGGCTGGCCTTGAACGTCTCTGTAGGCGCTACTCCTGACTCTGTGGTGGCGGCTGGTGGCCCAACCTCCTCTGCCTTGGCGCAGGCCCCTATCAAGGGTAGGGACGCTAGAATCAGGGCTAGCAGGGCAACTAACACTGCCTTTTGTATGTTTGCACTCAACGACCTATCCTCCTTTATGACTCGAGAATAGCGCTGTGAACCACTTTAGTTCTTCATTGCTCTCACCCCCCCAACCACAAAATCCGAATCTCTGGCAAGCCTTACGTGACTGATGCCACCGGATTACGCACTACACTCTACAAGAGCAATCAGGCAAACATACAAATCCTTCTATAGTTTTCGCCACTGGCAGTGGCAGAGAGATTAGAACACATCACAATATGATTGTCAATACCCTGCGCAGGCACGTCGGGGGCCGGTTGCGTTCAAACGCTGCTTGACTTCACCACCCGAAAGGGTTACCAGCCTATGCTTTCCCCCGGGCGAGGGTAAGGGGAACTGATTTGCTCCAACTGACGGTCTTAGTCGCTGGTTAACCCTGACCACCGACACGAGAGGCTATGCTCGATATTGAATAAATCGAGAACCCTGCCTACGGTGTTGTTGACCATGTCGTCAATAACCTTCGGCTTATCATAAAAGCTGGGGACTGGAGGAAATATTACCGCCCCCATCTCTGTTAACTGCGCCATGCCTCTCAGGTGCCCTAAATGAAGAGGTGTCTCTCTTACCATGAGGACCAGCCGCTTCCTCTCTTTTAGGGTAACATCTCCGGCCCGGATTAACAGGTTTTCGAGGTACGAGTTAGCCAGGGCGGACATCGTCTTTATAGTACAGGGGGCTATTATCATGCCGTCTCTCTTAAAGGAGCCACTGGCCAGACATGCCCCGACATCGTCAATCTCGTAGGCAAAACTGGCTAACGCCCTGACATCGCTCACCTCGTAACCCGTCTCATGTTTGATGGTCTCTTCGCCATGCTTGGAAATTACGAGGTGTGTCTCTATACCCGGCGTTTCAGACAAGACCTCAAGCAACCGTATGCCATAGATTGCCCCGGAAGCCCCGCTAATCCCTATTATCAGTACCATTTCCTACATCCCCCTTTCGGTAGCTGTGCGCCAAGCCCGGACTGCCCCATCGGCGCATACAGCCCGGGCACACCCTTTCACCATTCGTCTACCGTTGATACCCGTGGTTCCTTCGCAGCGCCATTAACCCTTTCAGGCACCCTCTGTACATGCATTATATCAGCTACCGCCTTTAAATATATTATGTTACTATTACATGTAGATGTAAACATTTTTTTAAAGTGCAAAAGGAGGTTGCTGCAAACATGGCCACGGAAAAATATGACGTAGTGATTATTGGCGCTGGAGCCGCAGGCCTGGGTGCTGGCGGCATTTTGGCATCCAAGGAGCACAAAAGAGTCCTCGTCGTTGAAAGGGAAGATGAAATCGGGGGACGTCTGGCTTCTTTCGTCGGCAAAAGAAATGCTGTTTCTATCTTAGATAAGGAATTAGATGCCCGGGGGTTTGAAGATGTGCTGCGGGCAGTGAATGCATGGGTGGTACAGGCCAAGCCTGATTTGCCAACCATGATAGAGCAGGGCTTCCTGGATGGCTATACGTTTGAGACTGGCGTTCATGCTACCTTCTGGGACAATAAAGGCAGAGTCAGTTGCCTCCTTGATTACCTGGGAAAGCACGTCGACCTTCCCGGCAATGAGGGGTACGTCGTTGTAGACTACAAGGACAACAAATGGCATCGGGTGGAGAAGGGTAGCAAGTACGGGTGGATGACTGACGAGGCTTATCAGGAAACCAAAAGGCTGCTGCGGGAAATGGCCAGCCTTTCTTTGAAGGAAGCAGACAAATACGACCTTATGTCGGTGGGACAATGGCTCAAGGAGAAAACTCGCAACCGGCAGGTCTACGAGTATATAGCCGCTCTATCTTCCCTCCACATGTCCATATCCGAGCCGGATATGCAGCCTCTCGGGGATTTCATTAGATTCATGATAATGGCCAAGGATATCGGTATGGACCTTATTACAGGTTCTACAGGAACGGGGCCCAACCCTGGCTTTATCCAGATAGCGGTAAAACTGGCTGAAGTAGTGCGCGAAAACGGCGGCGAAATCATGCTGGGCACACCCGTCGAGGAAGTCATCATAGAAGATAAAAAGGCTAAGGGAGTTGTGGTCCAAACCAAAAATGGCCGTCAGAAGATTGAAGCAGAGTCTGTGGTCTGCACCGTGCCTGTTAAGCGCATCTTCAAAATAATACCGGAAAGACACTTCCCGCCAGACTTCGTTAAGAAGATAAACGAGCGCTTCTGGGATGTAGCCATGCTTTCGGGATATATAGGGCTTAAGAGAAACATAATCGAAGACAAGAATGTCAACCCGAAGAGCTGGGTATGTATGCCTTGTGTTATCAAAGCCGAAGAGGGTTATGTTGGGGATGTGGACATCGTTATGTTCATGTCCTCTAACTGGGCACCTACTCGCGCCCCCAAGGGGAAACACCTATGGGAGTTCTCAATCGCACTCCTCGGCAAGGAACTACACGATGAGAAGAAGGTTAGCCGGGTTCTTGATGAAGTCACGACACTCATGCAAAGAAACTTCCCAACGTGGTTAGACGATGTAGACTGGGAGCTTTGGACAGCTTCAGAAGGTTTTGGCCCGTTCCCACCCATCGGGGAGCGCAGGCCGGATGTCAAGTGGCCGTGGGTAGACGGGCTCTACTTTGCCGGAGACGGGTACGGAGTCCGTCGCTGGGGAACCGGTGTAGATTCGGCCGTGTTCTCCAGTATATTGTGTGTAGACAGTATTACCGGTAAGGACTATACTTCAGAGATATTACCCGAGTATCACCGCTAGTCTGAATGGCCTCAGGAGAGTCGTGACGAGACCCGAGATTATTTAAAAAGGGGGGTTACCGTGAAGGTCGAGAAAATTGACCATATTGCGATAAATGTAAGGGAACTCGCCAAAGCGGAGAAGTTCTTTGGTGACTTGCTGGGGGTAAAATTCAGTACGCCTGCCGTATTCAAGGAACTAGACCTGAGGTCGTCAGTCGACCCCTTGGGCATAGAGCTGGTTGAACCTTTGACACCAGACGGGCCGACTGCCACAGCCATAGAGCACAGAGGGGAAGGGGTATCGCTTGTTTCCTTCAAGGTGTCCAACCTTCAAGAGGCAGTGACCGAAATGAAAGCCCGAGGCATCAGACAGGTAGGAGCAGTAGACCGCCCCAAAATGAAGGTAGCGGTATTTCATCCCAAGGATACGTACGGCGTGATGATTGAGCTAGTTGAGTATAAGGCAGAGCACCCTATAGTGGCGGCTCAAGGAGAATGAAAGGGGGCTGGAAGCTCCATGAAAACCGAACGGCCTCAGCCGGGAAGGGGGTGAACATCTTCAAGCAAGATTTGCCAAAGAGAGCATTTGTTTTGACAGTTTGGAAGGTGTAAAAAGCCTGGGCAAAGCAAAAAGCGGAGGTAGGTAGTCGTGAAAAAAGAAGAAATCAAAGCAGTTGAGCAGTACGGCGAAGAGCCGGCTCACCAACCAAGGGACAACAATAGGCCCAATGAGGATAGACCGCCCATAGTGAGGACGAAGGCGGTCGAGCATTCAGAGGTTTACCAATGGATAAAGGAGCGCAAGCCCCATAACTACGCGGTATGGGACGCCAGAGGCGGACTCCGCTGGAGGATACTGCCTCTGGAACAGAAGCACAAGGTGTGTTGCCGGAGAATGGCACTGGAGTCAGGGGCATTTCTCACCTTGCTCCCAGAAATTTATGGTGAAAGAGGATACCAAGTGATGGATTCCGTCTTTCATGCCACTGCCCGTATAGATTATGAAACAGGCAAGGCCAGAGGGCTGATAAAAGACGGCATGGGCGTCAAGGAGGTGGCAGCGTTCATACTGGGAGTTTATGAGATTATGGGCTATGAGCCCTTCGTAATTGCCGAGGTCTCCGATGAGAGGGTAAGGGCCCATGTATTTGAAGGCGTAGCTTCGGTTTGTGCCTACGGTGTTTGCCGGGGGGACTACAGGATGTGTCACAACACCTCGGGATATGAGTGGGAAATTACAAAGCTTATCAACCCCAAGCTCAGGGGTATTAACTCAAAGTCCCTCGGTATGGGCGATTACGCCTGCGAGCTATGTGTTGAGATAGACACTGGAGAGTGGCCTGTGGTTGAAATAAAGGAGAGACCTAAGATAGTCAGGCCAGAGCTGGAGCATTCCGAGGTCTATAACGCGGTAGTGCATGGCAAGCCCGCGACACCGCCAGGACAGAGGGCCATTCGCTGGAGGCGTGTGCCCATCGACGATAGGGTTTTGGCTTGCGCCAGGAGGTGGGCATCCGAAGCCGGTGGCTTAAGAACCATGACCGCCGAGCTTTTTGGTGAGGAGGGATACCAGCTTGTAGAGGACGTCTACTCCAGTTTTGCGCCTGCGGAATATAGCTGGGGCAGGGCCAAAGGTTTGATCAAAGAGCCCAACCAGATGGGTGTCAAGGATGTGGCAAATTACATTTGTGCAGCCTATGACATTATCGGGCGCGCACCACTTACCATCGCCGAGTGCTCAGACGATAGAGTAAGAATACAGTTCTTCCAGGAGCTTAATGTAGGGAGCTGTCCCTATTGGACGCGTAACGGCGACTGGAGGATGTGCGTAGCTGAAGCCAACTTCGAGAGGGACCTTACCAAACTGATGAACCCCAAGCTCAGGGCTCGCCGCACCAAAGGTAAGGCTTACGGTGACTACTGCTGTGAATTGACCATCGAGAGGGACCCGGAGTATAAGTAGGCTACAAAGGTGGAGGGGTCAAACCTGTAGTTATCACTCTGACTCTTCCACCTTCTTCCTCTCGTAGCTCCGTACCTCACGCCTCAGTAGCTTCCCCACCTTGGATTTGGGCAATGAATCCCGGAACTTTGTACTGCGCCAGCCTTCCCCGACACCGCCCTATGAGTTCTTGTACCGTTTTAGTGCCCCTGGAATTCGTCTTGACAAGAGCAGGAGGGGTATATACTATACCCCTCAGGAGGTGAACAGAAATGAAAGCACAGAAAATTGACCATGTGTCATTTATGGTAAGAGACCTGGATAAAGCGAAGAAGTTCTTTGGCGAATTGTTTGAGACGGATTTCTTAGAGCCTTGGACAATCGAGTCAATAGACATCACGGAAACCGTCGACCCTATAGGCATAGACATAGTTGCACCTCTAACACCGGACGGTCTGACTTCTAAAGTTCTGGCACGCCGGGGTGAGGGGGTGTCAATGGTATCCTTTAAAGTGCCAAACCTTGAAGAGGGAATGGCTGAAATGAAGTCTCGCGGCATCAGGCTGCTGTGGCACGGCAGACTAGCCGATGCGGAGTATGCCATATACGACCCCAGAGATACGTTTGGGGTGATGATTGAGATAATCGAATACAAATCATATCCTATGGGAGCTAATCACCTGTAAAGCGTATCCTAGCGGCCCCTCAAGCCCTGTCCGTCTCCATCTTTTCAATATTAACGTA
The DNA here is from genome assembly GCA_964570635.1 of uncultured Dehalococcoidales bacterium. Lineage (GTDB taxonomy): Bacteria > Chloroflexota > Dehalococcoidia > Dehalococcoidales > CAYYQY01 > CAYYQY01. The sequence goes on along the minus strand of CAZMZA010000021.1, from coordinate 6,975 downwards.
GCGGGTGGGATTGGCTACGTTATTGGGGTCAAGGGCCTTCTTGATTTTGGTGTTTATTCTACTCATCGGCCAGTAGTCAGGAAAGTTTTGTTCACTCCAATCGCCTCTGGAGCTGGAGTGAGCGCTGACAACACCAGTCTTCATATCATCCCTCACGATATCCCGCACAAGGGGTCTTTTCCCCGACTCGAAAACCTCGTCTGTCTTTTCCCAAGGAAAGCTACTTACTCCAGAACCGCTGTGACCAAAATCATAAGGAATAATCCAGGCGTTGTTGTCGTAGTCCAAGACGGGCGGAGAATACCTGTCAATCCGCTCCCAGACCCTAGGGAACATTTCCAGCACAGCGTCCATTGTGTCGTTGACTATCACCCCAGCCATGAAAGTTCCCGCCGGTCGCATCATACGGCAACCATAGGCATCCCTGATCCAATTGTTAGCGGCATAGGGTACCCATTTCTGGTAAACCTCATCCGATATCAAACTGCCGCCAGTATCCTTGATAATCTCCATTAGCACCTTTTCTTCATACTGCAATTGCTTCTCCGAAGTAAAACCCCACAGGCATACCTTCACACAGTTCCTGACATTCTTCTGCCAGTACTCATCAAGCCAAGTGCTCCAGTATTCCTCGCGAGACTTCGCCCACCACCAATTAAAATCAGCCGTGCGCGGCACGTCGACCACAGCCCCGATTTCAGACTTACTAATCTCATAAAGTGCGTCAACTGCCTGCTCCAGCGTAGGATAGGTAAACAGATACCATCTGAACCTGTCTTTGGGTAATTCGCTTCTCTTCTGGGGTCGGATACCTTCAGTGGGGAAGAAGCGTGGGCCAGGCCAGGGGAAAAGTTTAACCGCCACTTTCGTTATCACACCCAAGGCACCAAGCCCAGAGAAGAAAGCCTTACGCACACCTCTGAGGTCGGCTCCCGGTCCATCACCCCAGAAGAATCCGGCCCCGGGGATAGCCAGTGAGCCCGTCCGAACCACCTCACCGGTGGGTAAGACCCACTCCATACCCAGTACGTTACGGCTTGCGTATCCCACCCGGTAGGCGGCACCATGCATTCCGTGATAGACATGATTGGCCAAACTAGATGACTGAGCCCCCGCTTCAGGAGTCCCAACATATAACCTCCTCTTCATAGCCTCAGCCTGCAGTTGGGCATGACTGACATAGGGTTCAATTATGGCATACATGTTCTTTTCGTCTATCTCTACCCCGGTCATTCTCTTGAAGTCAATTATGCACCAATAAGGGCGAATCGCTTCCACGTCCTGGAATGACATCCCGGTGCTTATCACCGAGAATGGAAATTCATAACGATTGGCCAGCCCGATTATTGCCTGAACGTCCTCAGTGCTACCCGGCAGTACAACAAACTCCGGTCTCTGTCTGAGGCGGGTGGCCCAGTTGGTATAGTCCCGGCTGTAAGTCTGCGTTACTGCGGGGTCGTGGGAGACATTACCTGCGCCAAGAGTATTGACCAGCTCGTTATATATTAGCCTGTGTTTTTCATCCCCGAGTGGCATTTCGCTTTACTCTCCTTAAATTGCCAGCTGAACTAGCTCCGCGACATCAACCACCTTCATCTTATCACCCATAGCGTTAATGGCATCTGTCAAACTTCTCTCGCACCAAGGGCAAGCGGTAACAATAGCTTCGGCACCGGTTTCTTTGGCCTCTTTTATCCGCTCTGTAGCCGTAAATAAGTTGAATTCCGGGTAGGCTTCGATGACACCACCCCCAGCACCACAGCACCAGGCATACTCCCTAATCCGGTACATCTCCACCAGCTCTACGCCGGGGATACTCTTAATGACATGTCTGGGTTCCTCATACAGGCCCAGGATAGGCTCGCCGGGAACATAGTAGCCTGGCGCCTGGGCAAGGCGCCGTCCCAGGTGGCAGGGGTCATGATAGGTGACTGTCAGCGGAACCGTCCTGGCAAATCTGAACCTGCCTTCTTTCAGCAGGTTATCGAGGTACTCTGTAAAGTGAAAAACCTGGAAGTTAGACCCCGCTTCCGGATAGAGCCGTTTTATAGCGTAGTAACCATCGGAACAGCCGGTGACCACAGTCTCCACGCCGGCTGTCTTCCAGTCCTCGATGTTACTTTCGGCATACTTGGTAAACTCCCCCAAGTACCCCATCTGGTAGGCTCTGGCACCACAGCACAGTTCATCCCCTCCCATAATGCCGACATCAACGCCGAGGTTCTTGAGAAGAGCCACCTGAGTTCTAGCTACTTTCTGTAGCCCCTCATCGTAGCAGAAGCGGCACCCGGCGTGATATACTACCTCCGCCTTTTCCCGGGTGAGGTCTTTTATGTCCAGCCCCTCAGCCCACTTGCCCCGCTCGGCCCTGGGTTTCATCATCATGTTGTCCTCTTTCCTGAGGTTTTCGATGACAGGCAAGAACTGGGGGACAAGCTGACCGTCTTGAACGCAGTTAGCTCTGAGCTCAAGCATTACCCTCAGCGGCTCCATATCCTGGACGCCCTTACACATAGCATCGCAGCCGCCACAGGTGTTACACCCATATATGATGTCCAGCAGTAGAGGGGAGTCATCATAGGTCAGTTCTCCGTTGAGAAGGGAAAAGGCGATGTCCATTCTGCCCTGACATGAGTAGGCATCAAACAAATAATACAAGCTGGAGGGGCAAACCTTGGCAAACCGGGCATCCTTAACCTCCCAAGAGTCCACCCACTTGCACACTGAGCACCGGGCACAGTTCCAGGCGACCTTCTTCATGTCCCAGTAGTATTTTCTGTACCAGGGGTCTTTGGGCAGTAATTTACCCTTTTCTACTACCATTTCAGCTTATTTACTCCGCACCTGTCATCAGGGATTGCAGCTTGGCTTTGCGCTCAGCCCTTTTTTTCGCCACCCTTTGAAAAACCCTCGGAAGGTCAGCCATTAACGCCTTTGATTGTTCACCCGCGTCTTCATAAAAGTCTATGATTCTGCCTTCCATCTCTACGGCCTTGCCCAGAACGTCAGAATAGCTCATACCCTCAGCCAATTCAGTCTTGAACGTAGAGTCTTCTGCCTCGATATTAAAGGAGAAACAGCCCTCAAGCGCTTCAGAGATAACTCCGTAATATGCCCTCTCTATACTTACCGCATTGTTCCTGTTTTCTTTAGCCAAAGATAGAAGGGTTTCTCCGTCCCTGTTGTATCTGTGTGCCAGGTCCTCGTAAAATGTGGCGCCGTCCTCCTCTAGCTGTCTACAAAAACTAACCACAGCCGATGCTGTATTCAGCTTCATTCAAAACCACCTTTGGATGACAACCTTACTTTCCGTGAAAAAGCGAACGGCGTCCCTGCCCTGTCCGTGCAAGACCCCGAAGAATGAGTCCTTCATCCCGCTAAACGGGAAGAAGGCCATGGGAGCAACTATACCGATATTTATGCCGATATTACCACACTCAACCCGGTGTTGAAATTCTCTAGCCAGCTTACCGCTCGAGGTAAAGATAGAGGCCGCGTTGCCATAAGGGTTGCCATGAATCATCTCTATGGCATCATCGAGGTCGCTAGCCCGGATAATGCTCATTACAGGCCCGAAGATTTCTTCTCTGGCAATCGTCATATCTGGCGTAACCCCCTCGAAGATTGTCGGATTGAGAAAGCAGGTATCAGGGTAATCACCAGAAATACTCAATTCCCTGCCGTCAAGCCTCAGTTTTGCCCCCTCTTCCACACCCTTTTTTATATATCCTAGTACCCTCTCTTTGCCATCCACCGATTGCATAGGACCCACCTGTATTGATTCATCAAGGCCGTAGCCAACCCTTATCTTACGCGTTGCCTCTATAACTGCATCAACGAATGTACGGTAGAACGCGTCATCTTTACCAACCACGACCAGATCGGCCCCGGACAAGCACCGCTGACCGGTATTCCCGAAAAACGAAGTCATCAGAGCGGCTATGGTTCTATCTATCTCAGCATCTGGCATTACCAGCAAAAAGTTCTTGGCGCTGGTTTGAGCAATATATCTTTTGCCGGTCTCGGTACATTTCTTGCAGATGACGTCTCTCCCCACTTCAGTAGTGCCAACAAAGGTCACCCCTTTGATATCGGGATGCTCTAACAAGACTGATGCCACGTCTGCCCCACCGTGAACGATGTTAAACACGCCTGGCGGAAAACCGGCCTCATCAATCAGTTCAGCGAGCTTTACCTGGCTGATGGGGTCTCGGGGTGATGGTTTTACAATAAAGGTGTTTCCGGTAGCCAGAGCATATGGTGCAAACCAGAGGGGCACCATAAACGGGAAGTTGAACGGAGGAATACAGCAGAAGACTCCCAAGGGCTGATAAATGACATACTCGTCTATGCCAGCAGCAATGTCTTCCAAGTTATATCCCATCATTAACGAAGGGATTCCGGTAGCAACCTCCACATTTTCAATGCCACGTCTGGTTTCCCCTCTAGATTCATCAATTGTCTTGCCATGCTCCATCGTCTGGATTCTGCTCAGCGTCTCGAAGTGTTCCTCAAGCAACTCCTTGAGCCTAAAGAGGTACCTTATTCTAGCCAGCGGGGTAGCCTCCCTCCATTCAGGGAAAGCCTCTTTGGCTGCGGCCACGGCTGCAGCCACCTCGTCCCTGGTTGACATCGGAACCCTGGCCAGGGTTTTACCGGTGGCCGGGTTTAAAACGCCTAAAACCTCTTCTGATTCAGACTCAACCCATTCCCCGTTTATATAGTTTCTAAGCTTCAGCGGGTCCTTTATCGGTTCCTCCAGAATTGCCATGTCTGAACGCACTCCTTTGCGTGCTATTTCCACCTTCTTGAACGAAGCAGAGGAACATTCCCGACGACAGCTGCCCACACCGGGGAAGCTACCTAGCCACTACCTGCTTAAAGTCAATACCCAGCTCCTTCATTATAGCTTGAACGGCTGCCCTGCCACCGCCGGTTACACCACCGCCGGGATGGGTGCTGGCCCCACACATGTAGAGGTTCTCCACCGGGGTTTTATAGCTACCCCAGCCCGGGATAGGCCTATTGCTCAGGTACTGCTCTAGGAACGTGCCAATATGCATGATATCTCCAGCCATGAAGCCTCGAGCCGTTCTCTCTACATCGAGAGGACTGGTTATCCAACGCCCCAGAATATTCTCTGGTCCCAAGTTTGTGGTGTGCGCCTGCACCGTTTGAAGAACGGCATCAGCCACCTCCTGGTCTATTTCATCCCACCTAGCCGGTCCCCCGTCCTTCAAGCTGTAGGGCTCGTAGTGGTAAAGATAAAGAGTATGCTTTCCCTCCGGGGCGCGGGTGGGGTCAGCTAGCGTGGCGGTCGACGCCAGAGGCATTGCAGCACTGGGAATGCCGTACCCATATTCCTCAAACGTTCTCAGGTAATCCTCCATGAAGGGGCTCACCTCCACGAACCAGGTCTTGTCCACATCCCCGCCCACCTTCCACTTCGGCGCCTCATTGAGGGCGAAGGCCTGGTTCAAAGCGGCGAAGTTGCTGAAGGCGATACGCTTAGCTTTGTCCACAAAGCCAGGCGGTAACTCGCCGGGTTTCAGCAACTCAAGGAAGAGCTGCCTAGCGTTGAGATTGGATACCACCGCCCTTCTGGCCGCAATTTCCTCGCCGGTATTCAAAACGACCCCCCTGGCCGTACCATCTTCAACCTTAATGCTCTTTACCAGGCTTGATAGTTTGACGGTGCCTCCGTTATCCTTAATGAAGGCTTCCAGTGCTTCAGATACCGCTCCAGACCCGCCCTCTGGGATACCCGCTCCCCAGGCGTGGAGCAGCGGAGCGAAGCCCAACGTACTAATTCCCGTTCCCTTCTCTTTGGGACCAAGCATAGCCTCAGAGGCGAACCGGGTAACTGCCATCTTCACGTAGTCGCTCTCAAACCACTCGTCGACTATATCCTGCGCACTTAATAGCATCAGCCTTAAAGCTTCGCGACCCTCCTCGCTCTCATCCAGGCGGGATATCAGCGCCCCGAAGGGAGGCGGAGGAGCAAAAGTAGGCCAGGCCGCCGCTTTAAGTACTTCCCTGCAATAGTCAATATACCTCCGGTACCCCTCGGCATCGTGCTGGGAAACCTGAGATATGGACTGGCATGTTTTGTCAATATCCCGATAGAATACCAGTGCCCTGTCGTCAGGAAAGACGACTGCGATTTGCGGGTCGGGGCGGATGTACTTCAGCCCGTATTTAGCACTGAGTCCCAACTCATCCCGATGGATGAGTGGATTAGCCGAGAGGGTCAGGTGAATAGTCGAGTATATGTCATGCTTGAACCCCGGTTGAGTTACCTCCCGGGTGATAACCCCACCCCCGACCTTGTCCTGACCCTCGACCACACAAACATCCACTCCCGCCTTAAGTAAATAGGCCGCAACAATCAACCCGTTATGCCCCCCGCCAACTACCACTACATCATGAGCCTCAACTGCCATTCTACTTCCCCCTTTTTCAGTTTTTTATTCGCCCCGGCTTATAACGCTTCCCTACGATTCCGGCTACCAGCCGACTACTCTCACCGCAGGCGGTAGTTCCGGCATGTCCGAAGCCAGTCACGCCGTCGCCCACATTGTATAGATTCCTTATCGGCGTCTCACAGGGTACGCCTTCGCTGGCACAGGTACGCAGCAGCGGCCACTCATGGTCAATATCCCTGAAGTCCCACTTTAACACCCTCCCGTACTTCTCAAACAGTGGCAGGTGTTCCTTTAGGTCCAAGAGCAACTGTTCCCGCTCCACCTCGACATCCATGTGGACATGGAAGGACTGCGGGCTACCGAAGGCAAACGTGAGGTGTCGGCCGGGAGGTGCATAATCAGGCGAAAAGCTGCTAAAGGGGATGAGACTCGCCAGGCGGCGAGCTCCGCCAACCATCAAAACGGCTGGTTTCCCATCTTCGGGCCAAAGCGGTCTATCGCTGTCAATGAAACACATATACTGTCCCTGTGCCAGACCGATACCCCTGTC
>CAZMZA010000020.1:0-18715 GCA_964570635.1 uncultured Dehalococcoidales bacterium | reverse complement strand
GCCAAGACTGCCGGCTGTCTGGGAATTGATTTCAAGCAAGGGTTCAGGCACAAGTTTCCGCAGGCTGGGCAGGTTGCGGTACTCTGAATGGAGGAAAGCTACCGTCCTTGTCCCGGTAGTCATTATCAAGGGGTACTGGTCAACCAAATCTGGCCGGCTCACCGGGCTCTCGGCAGGCTCCCTGAACGTCGGTAACGGGTCATAGCCATGCTGCTCCATAAGTTCCGAAAATATCTCTACCTTCTTGGACGGGGTGCTAAAGCCGTCTTTGCGGTACTTCTGAAATTCCGTTTCCGCATGGTAGACACCACCCGGGTTCTCCTTCAGCTGGGCAAGGGTAACGCCTGAGGGTTTAAGCAGGTATTCAAAGAGTTCGTCAGAATCTTTCCACGGGAAATACTCCTCAAAGCCCATCCTCTTACCCAGTTCAACCCATATTTTCCAGTCTTCCATCACGTTACCAGGCGGTTCAACCACCCGGCTGGTGGCAACCACCAAGCAAAGCGCATTCTGACGCCAGTGTCTCAGGTCCTGCCTCTCCGGGAAACTGGTCCCCGGCAGGACTAAATCCGCCATCTTAGCGGTATCGGTCATGAATATATCCATAACCACCAGCAAATCTAACTTGCTGAAAGCCCGCCTGACCTTGTTGGCATTAGGCATGGTCATCAACGGGTTGCAGCCGGCAACTAGCAGCGCTTTAATCGGGTATGGTTTTTCACTAAGGATAGCCTCGGTAAGCGGCGAGGCTGTTGACTCAATAGAAACTCTTCTAAACAGCGGGTAGTCAGCACCAACCGATGTATCTAAATCAGGTATACTCCCTTTCACTCTAATACTCGACTGCCATAGTGCCGGGCCATAGATATTGCCCCCGGGTACGTCAATATTGCCCGTAATAGCCATCAGAACGGAGATGGCCCGGACAGTCTGAATTCCGTTGGTGCTGTGGTTGGTGGGTATGCCGACGGCGATAAAGGCTGGCTTGGTGGTGGCATACATTCGAGCCATGTTCCTTATCGTCTCAGCCGGCACCCAGGTTATTTCCTCAACCTTCTCCGGCGAGTACTGCTTCACATGCTCCGCCAGCTGGTCAAAGCCAACCGTCCACTCTTCCACAAAGGGCTTATCATACAACCCCTCAGCTATGATTACATTTAACATGCCCAGAGCCAGGGCACAATCTGTCCCCGGCCTAACCTGGGCGTGAATGTCCGCTTTCCTGGCCATGGAGGTAGCTCTGGGGTCAATTACTATCAGTTTAGCCCCCTGGCTAACCCTAGCGTCCACTCCCAAGGCATAAGGACGACCGCTCTCAGTAGGATTAGCGCCCCAGAGAACCACACAGTTGGACTTTCCCTGACGGTGAGGCAGCACATGCGCCCCACAGGTCAGGACATGACCGATGGTGGTGGCTAAAAAGCAATAGGAGCCACCGGTGGAGTAATTGGGGGTGCCATAAAGGTCGCTGAACCGCCTTATCATCTTTTCCGTCTGAGTAGCAATAAAGGGATTACCGACATGGATAGCCACTGCCTGAGGGCCGTACTTCTCCTTGATGTCGGTCAGTTTATCAGCAACAAGACCCAGAGCCTCGTCCCAGGAAATCTCCTTGAATCCCCCGTCCACCTTCTTCAAGGGACTGGTCAACCGCTCTTTGGAATGTACCAGTTCGGGAATGGCCTGGGCTTTGATACACAGGGTATTTAAAGGGTGCTCCGGCATTCCCTCAACTTTCACAATCTTGCCACCTTCCACATGGGCATCGATGCCACAGCGAATATCACACATGTTGCAGACGGTCTTCACTATTTCCATTTGGCCTCCTCTGAAGTGCTTTTTGGTACCGGTGTCGCCCTGCTTAAAGGTAAATACCCCACCGCCTATCCCTTCGCCTCGTCTTCGGCACCTCCTGAAGTGTCAGCGTCGCTTGAACCGGCTATCTCCACCAGTCGCTGTACAGCCTTACGCCCGATGAGCCAACGCTCGACCGACCGGCGGGACTCAGGAGTGCTTAGCAACTTCTCCCACTCATCTTTACTCCCACCAGTGCTTCTTGTCAAGTCATCAATCTCAGCACTTATCTCGTCATCGGTAACTTCAATCTTCTCCTCTTCAGCGACTTTCCCCACCACCAGCGACCGAATTACACTCCTTTCCGCTACCGGATATAGCTCCTGCCGCAGTTCCTCCTCCGTCTTGTTAATGCTCCGCAGGTATTCCTCCAAACCCTGACCACCTGTTTGCCAGTACCTTGCCCGCTCTTGAAGCAGTCGACTGATTTCCTCTTCTACCAGGATTGGCGGGAACTCCACCTCGGCAAGTTCGACTGCCGCCTCAATCACCCGTTCCTCAAAATCCCTCCTGGCTCGCTCCTCAGCCCTGGACCTTAAATCATCAGAGACCTGCTCCCGGAGTGAGTCCAGGCTTTCCCACTCAGGGTTAACTTCCCTGGCAAATTCATCATTGAGTTCGGACAGTATCTCCTGCTTTACTTCGGTAACTTTAACTACAAATGAAGCCTCTTTGCCAGCTAGCTCATTTCTAGGATAATCGGCAGGGAACTCAAGCTTGAACTCCTTCTCTTCATCAATCTTCATACCGACCAACTGCTCAGCGAATCCTGGCACGGGGAAGGGGAATTTAGGCAGGACCTGATACTGGCTCTGCTTTCGATTGATAAACGGCTCTTCTTCAATGGTGCTCTCAATGTCCAGAGTCACCGTATCGCTAAAGTCAACCGGACGCTCTACAGGCTCCCAGGTAGCGTAACGGCGGCGAATCTCCTCAATCGCCGCGTTGACATCGTCATCACCGAGTTGTACCGGTTCCGCCTCAAGTCGGAGGCCACGGTAGTCACCAAGCTTAACCACCGGCTTTATGGGTACTACCGCCTTAAATACCAGCGGGTCAGTTTGAATTACATCAATCTGGGGCTGAGCGATAGCCTCGATTTCCTGCTCTTTGACCGCCTTCTCATAGGCTTCGGGAAGTAAACGGTTTAGTGCCTCCTCAAGAAGGCTTTCCCTGCCTATGTAACCCTCCAGTACCGCCCGGGGTACCTTCCCCTTACGGAAGCCCGGAACATTCACCTTCTTAGCCAACCGGCGATAGGACTCCTCCAAAGACTCCTCAACCTCAGCTGGCTCCATCTCAATAGTTAGAAATACCTGACTGTTCTCTGTTTTCTCCCTGGTTACCTTCAATCAATTTGCCTCCCCTGACGACTTTACTTGGTACCTGCGGTTACAGTAATGCATAAAACCAGCAACACCTGGAGAGACAAGGGCCTTGTCGGCAAACTCATACAGCGAGGGTGTCTTCCTAACAGACTCGAGTTCTGCTTTGATTCTAGCCGATATCTCTTCCTCCGCCGCATCGAGGGCATCCTCTTCGACACCTTTAGCCAGTATGTCGCTGTATAGCCGCAGCGTATCTATAGCTAGCTGGAGGGTCTCCTGAACCTTCTTGGTAGCACCAAAATGTGCGAAATAAATCGAAGTAGCCTTCAGCTTCTTCAGCTTTTCAATTGTGCTGATACACACTTCCGGGTCGAAACTGGGCGGAGGATGACACTGGAGCAGAACTTCACCCTCCGCCAGGCATAAGCCCACCGCATCCCCAACAAATAAACCACCGTTTCGTCTCTCATATATGCACAGCTCATGTGGTGCATGTCCCGGGGCATCAATCAAATCCAGAACCTGCTCCTCACCTAACTCGATGGTCTCACCACCGTAGACGACCTGCACCCGATGGGGCTCGACAGGCACTACCTCGCCATGCTGGGCTATTATTTCGGCACCCAGCGCCTTTATGGCACCGTTTACCAGTTCTGCCGGCTCCACCAGGTATTTTGCTCCTCCGTGATGGACTACTACCTGCGCCTGAGGCATATGTCCGAGCAGAACTCCGGCACCACCGCTGTGATCCAGATGGACGTGAGTGGCAATTATGTAGTTAATGTCTTCAGGTCTGACACCGACCTTGCGTATCCCATCCAGGACAACACCCGCCGAGCTTGGCGGTCCGCTGTCAACCAGTGCCTTCTTTTCTTCGTTCAGAAGGTAGACACTACCCAGCTTGGGCATGGAACACACCTGGTCGTCAATCATGTAGATGTTCTCAGCTACTTCTCTCACATCAACCGTCACTACGCTACTCCTGTCCCGCCCGCTCTGGTTAATCTTCCCGCAAACGAAGGTGCAGTTCGGCCAACTGCTCATCGGTAACTGGCGATGGGGCGTTAAGTGTCAGGTCGGCAGCACTCTGGGTCTTGGGAAAGGCAATGACCTCCCTGATGTTTTCCTCCCCGGCCAGCAGCATTACAATGCGGTCAATACCCGGCGCAATGCCACCATGAGGGGGAGCCCCGTACTCAAAAGCCTCCAGCAGGTGACCGAAACGCTCATGAATCTCCTCATCACTATAGCCCAGCATCCTGAATATCTTCCTCTGCAGGTCGCTGGTGTAAATCCTGAGACTGCCCCCGGCAACTTCGCAGCCGTTGCACACCATATCGTAGTGCTTGCCCCGCACCTTCTCTGGGGCGCTATCCACCAGCGGCATATCCTCATCCTTGGGCGCAGTAAAGGGGTGATGCATCGGCCCCCAACGCCCCGCCTTCTCCTCCCTGACAAACAGAGGAAAGTCCACGACAAAGGCAAAGGCAAGCAGCTTCGGGTCAGCGAGCTTAAGCCGGCGCCCCATTTCCTGCCGCAACTCACCCAGCGCCATATTGACTAGACCGGGACTGCCAGCCATAATCAGCAACAGGTCCCCTGGCTTCGCTCCCAGCCGCCCTGCCATCTCTCTAACCTGGTCTAAGGTCAGGTACTTAGCCGCCACAGACCTCAGCGTTTCCGCAGTTAAATCGTCCAGGCTACCCCCGGAGGTGCCTAAAGATATACTCACCATCCCCTCACCACCAAGAGCCTTCACCATCTTATTCAGTTCATCAAGCTGGTGACGGCTATAGTCGGCACAGTCCGGGGCACATATGCCCTTCACCTTACCTCCTTCGGCAATAGCCGAACGGAAGATGGCAAAGTCAGATTGAGCGGCAATGTCGGAGAGGTCACCTATTTCCAGACCAAAGCGCAAGTCAGGTTTGTCCGTACCGTAGCGTTCCATTACCTCAGCGTAGCTGAGACGCGGGAAAGGCTTTGGCACCCGCATATCCGGCTTTACCGTCTCAACCAGGCTGGTAAAAAGTTCCTCCATCAGAGAGAGGATGTCCTCTTCTTCAACGAAGCTCATTTCCAAGTCAAGCTGAGTGAACTCAGGCTGGCGGTCGGCACGCAGGTCCTCATCACGGAAGCACTTGGCTATTTGAAAGTACCTCTCCAACCCGGCCACCATTAACAGCTGCTTCAGCTGCTGTGGCGATTGAGGCAGGGCATAGAATTTGCCCGGATTGAGCCGGCTGGGCACCAGGTAATCACGAGCCCCCTCAGGAGTGCTCTTAATCAGAATCGGCGTTTCTACCTCAATAAACCCCCTGGCATCCAGGAAATCACGAATGAATTTCACTACCCGGTGCCGAAGAAGCAGGTTCTCCGTCCCCCGGGTCCGTCGCAGGTCAAGGTAACGATACCTGAGCCGCAGGTTCTCTTCTATCTCAATATCTTCATTTATGTAAAAAGGCGGCGTGTTCGACCTATTAAGTATGTCGGTATTGTGAACGATAACCTCCACGTCGCCGGTAGGCAGTCTGGGGTTCTCAGTCCCGGGAGGGCGAAGCGCCACTTCACCGCTGACCCTGACCACGTACTCACTGCGCATCTCGTCAGCTATTTTGTGGCACCCTTCGGATATGTCTGGATTGAACACCACCTGGACTATGCCTTCTCTGTCCCGGAGGTCAACGAATATAAGCCCCCCGTGGTCCCGACGGCGGTCCACCCAGCCAGCCAGGGTCACGCTAGCCCCCACATGCTCCTTCCGCAACTCACCGCAACTATGGGTCTTGAGCAAGGTCATCTCCTACCAAAAGTATCAGATTTAAATTATAGCTTATATTAAGAGTGCTCTTCAACCCACTTTTCGCGCAGTAAGGTTACGTTGACAGGGGTGGTGGCGAGGCATAGAATAGGCCAAGGAGGTGACCACCGTGAAAGTTGAGAGAATTGACCATATCTCGATTTTTGTTAAAGACCTGGATAAAGCGCTTAAGCTCTTCAGTGAGGCGATGGGTATAGAATTTACGGAGCCGTGGGAAAACAAGAACTTTGACATCAGAGAAACCATCGGCCCTCTACCTCTGTGCATAAACCTGTGTGCTCCGCTAACACCGGACGGCGATGCGGCCAAACTCCTGGAGCACAAGGGTGAGGGCGTATCCATGATATCCTTTAAAGTCCCCGATTTAGACGAGGCAGTAGCCGCCATGAAATCACGGGGTATCAGGCAGCTCGGGGGAGAAAAGATGGCGGAAGCCGAGACAGCTACCTTCCACCCCAAGGATACCTTCGGGGTGATGATTGAGTTTACCCAGTATAAGGAAAAACACCCCTTGACCACCGCATTCGGCGAGCAGTCATAACCAGACCTAACTGCCGGCACCGCGGGTCGTCTGCTATCGACCCTGAGGTCTATCTCCCCGTCCAGACCACCCGTCAGAGGCCTCAGCGCAGGCTAAATTGACAAAGGTAACATTTGATATTATCATTTTATGCATATGGCAAAGACGATTAAAGAAATAAACGAAAAGATAGAACAGGGTAAAGCGGTTGTAGTAACCGCTGAGGAAATAATAGACCTGGTCAAAGAGAAGGGCGCCAAAAAGGCGGCGGAAGAAGTAGACGTGGTTACTACCGGCACCTTTGGCCCTATGTGCTCATCCGGCGCCTACCTCAATATTGGACACGCCCAACCACGAATAAAGCTTGGCGGAGGCAGAGTCTATCTCAACGATGTCCCCGCCTACACCGGGCTGGCAGCAGTAGATATATTCATCGGGGCTAATGCTCTTCCCGACGATGACCCGAGGAACAAAATCCACCCCGGCGAGTTCAATTATGGTGGCGGACACGTGATTGAGGAGCTTGCCGCCGGCAAAGATGTCGCACTGATAGCAACCGCCTACGGCACCGACTGCTACCCGAGGAAAAAGCTGGAAACCTGGCTCAATATCAAAGACGTCAACGAGGCAGTGTTATTCAATATCAGGAACGCCTATCAGAATTATAATGTAGCGGTTAACCTCTCCAACAAGACGATTTATACCTATATGGGCATACTAAAACCGGAGCTGGCTAACGCCAACTACTGCAGTGCCGGGCAGCTGTCACCACTACTCAATGACCCCTATTACCAGACCGTCGGCATAGGCACCAGAATATTCCTGGGCGGTGGTACAGGCCTTATCGCCTGGCATGGTACCCAGCATAACCCCAACGTACCTCGTACCGAAAGCGGGGTACCAAAGAGAGGCGGCGGCACGCTGGCGGTAATAGGCGACCTGAAGCAGATGCAGTCACGATGGCTGGTGGGCACAAGCATGCTAGGCTACGGCTGCACTTTAACCGTAGGCATTGGCATACCTATCCCGATACTCTCCGAGGAGATACTTCAGCACACCACCGTCACCGATGCTGATATTCTGGCTCCGGTGGTCGACTACTCAGCAGTCTACCCACAGGTGAAGCCAGACATCCTGGGCGAAGTGAGTTACGCCGAGCTGAGAAGCGGCAAGATAACTCTACAGGGTAAGAAAGTACCGACTGCCTCTCTATCCAGCTACTCCAAGGCGGTAGAAATTGCCACTATTCTAAAGGAGTGGATACTAAGCGGGAAGTTCTTGCTAACTGAACCAGTAGCACCCCTGCCCGGGGTTGAATCAGGCGTGACCTTCAAGGCACTTAAAGAACGCCCGATAGAGAGGTAGCACCTCGGACAGGAAAATCCCCCTACTGGATGACCCGACGGGAACATTCCGTAGGCAGTGTTAAAACAGAACAAGGGTAGTAGCGATGGCTGTTTCTAAAAAAATAGTCTTACATTTCCCCAAGCGCCTGGTAGACCGACCCATAGTATACCGGCTGGTCAAGGACTATGACCTTGAATTCAACATCTTGAAGGCCTTCTTCACTCCAGAAGAAGAAGGCGGCCTGATGGTCCTGGAAATAACCGGAAAGCAAGAGAATTACGACAAAGGTATCAGGTATCTGACCGAAAGCGGGCTGAGGATTCAATCGCTCAGCCAGGACGTTATTCGCAATGAGGAAAGGTGCACTCACTGCGGTGCCTGCATAACCATCTGCCCCACCGATGCCTTCGAGCTTGACCCTCAAACAAGGCGAGTCAATTTCAAGGACGCTAAGTGCGTGGCTTGCGGACAGTGTATAAAGGCTTGCCCCCCGAGAGCCATGGAGCTACACTTTTAGTCAATGTATGAGCCCAGAACCTATCGGCACTGGATTAAAGGTCAAGACCTAATCTCGTTCAATGTATCGGTAAAGGAGACCGACTTATATATTCGTGCCTCTACCAACCTGAAAAGAAAAGCACTCAGGCTGGTGGTCAAGTATCGTGATGCCCTGGAAAGATATATCGAGCGCCACCCGTCATTCCTCACCTCACTGCAACCCCTCCCCATCGCTGATGACGCCCCGCATATCGTGAGGTCAATGGCTGAGTCGGCCAGAAAAGTCGGCGTTGGGCCTATGGCCTCGGTGGCCGGGGCTATAGCTGAGTTCACGGGTAATGAGTTACTGGCCTTTTCACCGGAGATAATTGTTGAGAATGGGGGGGACATATATATCAAGAGCTTGAAGAAAAGGGTGGTCGGTCTCTACGCCGGTAAATCACCTCTAAGTGGCAAAATCGGACTGGAAATCAACGGTGAGGACACACCGCTGGGGGTCTGCACCTCTTCAGGAACGGTGGGGCACTCAATGAGTTACGGAAAGGCTGACGCGGTCGTAGCGATTGCCAAGTCAGCCACTCTGGCTGACGCCGCTGCCACCGCGATAGGAAACTTGATTGTCGAGTCGAGCGACATCCAGAGAGGCATCGACTTCGCCAAAAATGTAGGCGGTCTGCTGGGAATAGTCATCATTCAGGATAACAATATGGGACTCTGGGGACAGGTGAGAATATCCCAGACCTCAGCCTAGCGTGGGGCAATATCAGATGGTTGCGAACCGTGCCGAACTACAGGAGAAAATCCACCACCTTAAGGGACGAAGAAAGGCTCTTATCCTCGCCCACAACTACCAGCTGGGAGAGGTTCAGGATGTAGCCGACTTCGTCGGCGATTCCCTGGAGCTCAGTCAAAGGGCAGCCAAAACAGACGCCGAAGTGATTGTGTTCTGCGGAGTCCATTTTATGGCCGAGACAGCCTCCATCCTGTGCCCGGATAAGACCGTCCTGCTCCCTGACATACATGCCGGCTGCCCGATGGCAGACATGATTACCACCGAAAATCTGAGGTGGCGGAAAAAGGAACTGCCCGAGGCTACCGTGGTCTGCTACGTTAACTCCTCAGCCGAAGTCAAGGCAGAGTCAGATATCTGTTGCACCTCCGCCAATGCCGTCAGGCTCGTAGAGGCCCTGGAGGCCAAAGAGATACTATTTGTTCCCGACCAGTACCTGGGGCATTATGTCTCTACCAGGACCAAGAGAAACATGCATCTCTGGCCAGGCTTTTGCCCCACTCACGTCAGAATAGAACCACAGGACATTGTCAGGCTGAAACAAGACTACCCACAAGCCAAGGTGGTAGTCCACCCGGAATGTATACCGGAGGTAATTGCCCTGGCTGATGAGGCCCTGAGCACCAGCGGAATGTGCCGGTTCGCCCAGGAAACAGGCGCCAAAGAGATAATCCTGGGTACAGAAATTGGACTAATGCACCGATTGAGAAAGGAGAACCCGGGCAAAGAGTTTATCCCCGTTTCTGAGCAAGCCGTCTGCCCTTTCATGAAGTTAATCACGCTGGAGAAGATTGTCCGAGCGCTGGAGGAGAAGACATACGAGGTCACTGTCCCACAACAGACCCGGGTGAGAGCAAAACTTGCAGTGGATAGAATGCTGGAGGTAGTTTAGAGAAAAGTACCGTGAGGGGGGGAATATGGAACTGGACGAGATAGTAATATCCAAGGCAATAATCGAAACCTTTATGAAAGACCTCTTGGAAGCAATGGAGGTTGATGTTGCCATAGCCGGGGCAGGACCAGCTGGTATGACCGCCGCCTACTTTCTGGCTAAGGAGGGAGCCAAAACTGCCATATTTGAAAGGCAGCTTCGCATCGGCGGAGGCATGCCCGGTGGTGGCATGATGTTCAACCGCATCGTGGTAGAACGGCGGGGGAAAGAACTGCTGAATGAGTTTGACATACAAACAAAGGAATACGAAAGCGGGTACTTCACCGCAGATTCTCTGGAAGCCGTCTCAACGATTTGTTCCAGAGCCATAAAGGCTGGAGCGAAGATATTTAATCTGATTAGCGTTGAGGATGTAATGGTCCGGGAGAACGACAGAGTGGCAGGCCTGGTGCTGAACTGGAGCGCTACTTCACTGGCCGGACTTCATGTAGACCCCCTGACCGTAAGAGCCAAGATGGTGATAGATGCCACCGGGCATAACAGCGAAATCTGCCACATAATAGCCAGCAAAACCGGTGCCAAATTAGGGACAAGAACCGGTGGTGTAATCGGGGAGAAATCAATGTGGGCTGAGGTTGGAGAAAAGGAAATACTCGACAATACCAGGGAGGTTTATCCCGGACTGATAGTGGCTGGCATGGCAGCCAACGCTGTTTTCGGCTCACCCAGAATGGGGGCTATCTTCAGCGGTATGCTCCTATCCGGGAAAAAGGCGGCTGAGACAGCTCTAAATGCCCTGGCCGGGAAGTAACCTCACGGGGTATTTGACCGCGCAATTCGCGGCGGAGTAGCACCAGCCAGAGACACCGTAGGATGTAACGAGGATGGAGACAAAGGACGTACCCATACTGCGGATTACCGAACAAGACAGGCGCGAGTTACAGGATACCGTGGTGGCAGAATTTTCACTTACCATCGTGCTGAACGGCCGAGAGCTGGTATCACTGCTTTGCTCCCCGACCAAGCTGGATTACCTGGCTATCGGCTTCCTCTCTTCAGAAGGGCTGATAAATAGCAAGGACGAAATCGAGAGGTTAGTTATCGATGGTGAGAGGGGCATAGCCCAGGTTACTACCACCAGTACCGGAGAGCCTGCTGCATATATTCCATCGGGGCGGTCTATTGCCTCCAGTGGCGGTAGGGGGACCGGGTCTTACCGTACTCTTGACGACAGCCGCCGGGTCGAAATAAAGTCCCCGGTACAGGTGACAGCCGCCGAGGGCTTCGCCCTGGTGGAAGAATTCGTCCAGCGCTCCAAAGTGTTCAAGTCCACAGGAGGAGTCCACAGCGCTGCCCTGTGCGACACAGGGAATATCCTCATCTTTACCGAGGACATAGGCAGGCATAATGCCATTGATAAGGTCTTCGGGGAGTGCATTTTAAACGACGTACCAACGGATGACCGCATAATAGTTACCAGCGGGAGAGTCTCGTCAGAGATACTGCTCAAGGTAGCTAAAAGAAATATCCCGATACTTATTTCCAAGTCGGCACCAACAGACGTAGGGGTAAACCTGGCCGGCGATTTGGGAATAACCCTCATCGGCTTCGCCAGAGGACGGAGAATGAATGTCTACACCTGTCCCTGGAGGATAACGCCTTTATGAAAGGTAAGGATATCAGCAACGGAGGCAGTATTCAGTTAGGAGACCAGAAATGAGCACAAAGCTACACCTTCATTGGGATACCTGGCGACATCTTACCAATGGCCAGGCAACGGTAGAAGTCAACGGAAACACTACTGGTGAGTGCCTCAAAGATTTGGTCAAACAGTTCCCCGCTATCGAGAAGGAGATATTTGATAAAGATGGCAAGTTACTCGAGTACCTCTCTGTTTTTGTCAACAGGGAGATTGCCTTTCCTGACGAGATGGCAACACCAGTGAAAGATAAAGACGAGATTCATCTGATACCCCTGATAGGTGGAGGATAGAGCCCATGCTAAAGACCAGGATTACTGAAATGCTCGGTATAGAATACCCCATCATACAAGGAGCAATGCTGTGGCTGGCCGGTGCTGAACTGGCATCAGCCGTGTCCAATGCCGGGGGCCTGGGTATCCTTTCCTCAGCCAGCTTCGCTACAGCTAAAGAACTCCGCCAGGGCATCAGGAAAACAAAGGACCTAACCGATAAGCCGTTTGCCGTCAACATTACCCTGTTGCCCACCTTCAGACCGTTGAACTATGAGGAGTACATCGAGGCGGCCCTTGAAGAAGGCGTGGCTATTATTGAGACATCCGGCAGAAGCCCAGAGTCATACATGAAGCTGCTCAAGGACGCCAGGGTGAAGGTAATGCACAAGTGCGCCAGGATAAAGGACGTCAAGACAGCGGAACGATTAGGAGTGGATGCGGTAACCGTTATTGGTTTTGAAGCTGGCGGCAACCCCGGTATGGAGGATGTTACCTCCATGGTCCGCATCCCCATTGCCGTGGACACAGTGAATATCCCGGTCATCGCTGGCGGAGGCATCGGGGATGGAAGAGGCTTGGTGGCCGCTTTAGCCCTCGGTGCTGAAGGCGTGACGATAGGCACCCGCTTCGTGGCCACCCAGGAATGTCTGTCACACCCTAAGATTAAAGAATGGATGGTACAGGCCACAGAAAAAGACACCATAATGATAAACCGCACCTTTAACAACCCGGAAAGAGTAATGAAGACAGAGATATCTTTGAAGGTGCTGGAACTGGAAGAAAAGGGGGCGACACTGGAAGACATGCTGCCCATGATAACCGGACTGCGGGCAAAAGAAGCCCTGGATGAGGGTGACATCAACCGTGGGGTCATTGCCTGCGGTGAGGTAGTAGGCCTTATACATGACTCACCTACGGTAAAGGAGCTCATAGAGAATATCATCAACGAAGCCAGAGCTGCCGGACAACACCTGCAAAGCAGCGGCATACTGGCATGAGAGGGAGAGGGATGGCAAAACGACGCATCGTCTTCACCTTTGGGACAGAAGTGGCTGCCGAACCGATTATATATAACCTGGGACTGCACTTCAGGTTGGTAACCAATATTCGTCGGGCCAACATGACCGAGGACGGAGGCTGGATAGAAGTAGAACTGGAAGGCGAAGACGATGATATTGCAGCCGGAATTGACTGGGCTACCTCAAGGGGAGTGCGCGTAGACCCGGCGACCGGTGGCTGAACAACCGCAACCTAAGGACTCAGGCGGCGCGACTTCAGCCACCTTTGTTTCTGGCTAAGCCGCACCTGCTCATCGGTAGGTCGGTAGCCGGCCCAGAACTCGTCTCGGAAAGAGCTAAAAGTGCCCTCCAGAATGGCACCTCTTATTCTGTGCATCAGATTACTCATGAAGCTGAGATTGTGAATGGTCATCAGTCTATAGCCAAGTAGCTCTTCACTGTTAAACAGGTGATGCAGATAGGCGGCTGAGAAAGTGCGACAGGTATCGCACTCGCAGCCAGTCACCATAGGTTCTCCTACCCGGCTATAAGTAGCATTACGAATATTATGCCTGCCGTCCCAAGCCAAAAAGGCACCATTGCGGGCTACCCGGGTAGGCAAGGCACTGTCAAATATATCGCACCCCCTGGCTACACCCTCAATAACATCCTCTGGAGAGCCTATCCCCATCAGGTAGCGCGGCTTGTCCTCGGGCAGTAGAGCTACCGTTTCTTCAATCATGGCCAGAGTCACCCTCTTGGTTTCCCCCAGACTCAAGCCGCCAATGGCGTAGCCCGGAAAGTCAAGTGAGGTGAGGCGTTCCGCCGATTCACGCCGAAGCTGAGAAGATAACCCCCCCTGCACAATAGCGTATAGCGCCTGGTCACTGCGCTCTTTGGCTTTCAGGCACCTCTCTGCCCACCGATGCGTCCTGCGCATCGCCGTCTCCACTTTTTCAGGGCTATCATCGTGGGCCGGGCATTCATCAAGAGCCATAATGATATCGGCACCAAGCGCCTCCTGGTACTTGATAGCCAGCTCAGGCGTAAGAAAGTGCTCACTACCGTCAATGTGGCTGCGGAACAAAACCCCGTCATCACTGACCTGCCGCAGCCTAGCCAGGCTGAATATCTGATAGCCACCACTGTCAGTGAGAATCGCCCTGTCCCAGGCCATGAATCGGTGTAAACCTCCCATCTTTTCGATGACGTCTATTCCCGGCCTAAGGTAGAGATGGTAGGCATTGGCCAGCACCATCGTCACCCCGATATCCCTAAGCTCATCAGGAATCAGTGTCTTCACCGTACCCTGACTGCCCACGGGCAGGAATACCGGCGTCGGTACCAGCCCGTGCGGAGTCTGAAGTTCCCCGGCACGAGCCTTACTAGCGGGGCAGGTCTTTTGCAAACAAAAACTGTTCATACTGAGCATCCGGCGCTGAAAGTTCTCAGCCATTCTGCTCTTACTTGCTCCCTAACCGCCGGGCTTCCGTGTCACCGTTTTAGCATAAGCTCTGATAATGTCATGTCGCCTCAGCACGCCCAGCAAAAGCTTGGGATTGCTTCTATCAACCACCGGGATGCGTCCTACCTCTCCGGCCCCAACTTGCACCAAGATATCATGTAAGTACTGGTCTGGATAGGCCACTATAAGTGACTTAGACGCAATGTCAGCCACAGTTAACTCAGCAGGATTTTCGCCCCCTGACATAGCGGCTTCAACATCGGACAGGGTAACCATACCACCGAAATCCCCGTCGTCATCTACAACCGGAAATCCGTGGTGCCCGGACTTACGCAGTCTGTCTATTAACTGTTCGACCGGCATTGTCGATGGCACAGAAGGAAAACTCCGGGTCATAGCCTCAGCCACGGTAACCGTCCTCATCGGGCTGGTTTCTTCTAACTGGCGAATGTCTACACCTCGCCGCACCAACTTAAGCGTGTAGATAGTCTCACTACTTAATATACGGAAAATAACAGTGCTGATAACCACAGCAATCATTAGCGGCAGGATTATAGTATAGTCCCTGGTCATTTCAAAAAGCATGATGATTGCTGTAATCGGAGTCCGCGCCGCACCAGCAAATAAGGCTGCCATACCCACCAGCGCGTAAGCACCTGAGGAGGCTATGGCTGACGGGAATAGATTGTGGGCTACGGTACCAAAAGCTCCACCCAGCATAGCGCCAATAAAGAGAGAGGGGGCAAAGACGCCACCACTACCGCCACTACCTATCGTAACTGAAGTAGCAATTATCTTCAGCAAGAGGAGCACAATGAGTGACTGGAGTGCTATCTGACCAACTAACGCCTGATCCACACCCATGTGGCTTACCCAATAGACGTCTCCATATCCCACACCGAAGAGGTCGTAGGAATATAATCCGATAAGCCCCACCCCGATACCACCGATAGCCGGCTTGACATATTCAGGGATACGCCAGGAATTGAAGATGTCTTCGCACTTGTAAAGCGTGCGGACAAAGCTAAAAGCAATCACACCGGCCAGGAGGCCAAGAATAGCGTAGGACAAAATTTCCCAGTAGCTAATCATGCTATAGGCAATTATGTCAAAGGATGGCTGGTCACCCAAGAATACATGAGAGATGGAATTGGCGGCTACCGAGCTAATAACAACGAAACTAAATCTCCGACCTATGAATCTGCCCAGGATTACCTCAAGGGCGAAGAACACCCCACCAATGGGAGTATTAAAGGTAGCCGAGATGCCACCAGCTGCGCCACAGGCTACCAGCGTCCTTACCCAGTCATCGGATAGATGGAACCACTGCCCGATAGTCGAGCCGGCGGAGGAGCCAATTTGAACGATAGGCCCTTCACGGCCTACCGAGCCACCACTACCAATACATATTGAAGAAGCCAGCGCTTTGATCACCGCTACCCGGGGGCGGATACGACCACCCTTAACCACCACCGCTTCCATTACCTCAGGGACACCGTGACCCTTAGCCTCACGAGCCCCAAAATAGACCAGAAGGCCAACGATAAGCCCACCAATCACCGGCAGCAGGACGATATAGTATTCTCCCAAAAAGCCTAAATATCTGGCACCACCACCGAAAAACAATGACTGAAAAGAGTTAATCAGCCACCGGAAAAGTATGGCGCCAAACCCGGCGATAACGCCCACTACAACGGACAAAATTACACCGAAAAGTATCGTGTTGGGGCGGAATTTGTCCAGAAGGTTAGCTAGCTGGGCTTTACGTTGTGGCTTCTCAGCATCCATAAGCAAACTCTTCAATGCCTTGACAGTTGGCCGGTGGTTACTTTATGTAAAATAAAGCGGCTATTGACCAGGTGCCTCATCCAGGTAACCCTGCAGGATGAGAGCAGCGGCTATCGCATCGCTAGCCTTTTTCCTTGGTTTCCGGCCGCCGGGAGCTTGCATCAAACGTCTGGCAGCTACGGTGGACAAACGCTCATCACGGAACTCTATCGGGACTCTGGTATGCTCCCGTAGCTTATCAACGAAAGCTTCTACCTTCTGCGCCTGTTGCCCCACGCTCCCGTCCATGGAGCGTGGTAAGCCCACTATGATTTTCTCGACCTGGTGCTGTGTCACGGTGTTGACAATGGCCTCAATATCGGCAACTTCATCCCGGCAACTAATAATGGCAAAGGGACTAGCTAGTATGCCCTGAGGGTCACTGAGAGCCACTCCGATCCTTCTATCTCCAATATCAAGACCCAAACTACGCGTTGCGTGCCTCCAAGCTAGACCAGGCTTTTCACCAGGCGAAGGGCTTCGTCCAGTTTATCTTTATGCTTACCGCCGGCCTGAGCCAGCCGGGCTTTGCCCCCACCACTACCCCCGGTTACCTTGGCCACCTCTTTAACCAGCTTCCCCGCGTCATAACCCCTCTCCACCAGGTCTGCAGTCACCGCAGCCAGAAACACAGGCTTACCCTCATAAACTGAGCCCAAGACTATTATTCCGCTTTTCAGCCTCTCCCTGAGTAGGTCGCTCATCTCCCGCAAAGCCTCAAGCCGAGAAGATGGCACCTTTGCCACCAACACTGCTATCCCCTTAACCAGCTCTACCTGATTAAGCAGTGACTCGGCTGTCCTCTTAGCCAGTTCCCTCTCCAGAGCCAGCCTCTGCCTATGCTCTCTGTCCAGCTCAGTAACCAGACCAGCCACCTTGTCCTGAGCCTCTTCTGTCGAAGCCCCCAGGGAACTGGCAATCTCCTCCAAACTGGATGACTGCTGCTCAACAAATGCCTCGGCACCCCTACCGGTAACAGCTTCAATGCGCCGTAGCCCCGCCCCTATGCTGGTTTCGCCAACAATCCGGAAGAAACCTATCTCGCCGGTTGATGATACGTGAGTGCCACCGCATAGCTCAGCACTAATCGCTGGCTCACCAATCTTTATCACCCGAACCACATCACCGTACTTCTCATCAAAGAGAGCTATAGCCCCCGCCTCAACCGCCTCTTTATATGGCATATCCGCATCATATACCCTCAGGTTTCGGCGAATTCTCTCGTTGACAATATGCTGCACCTCCACCAGCTCCTGCCCCGTCATTGCCGCCAGGTGAGAGAAGTCAAACCGGAAGCGGTCTGGGGCTACCAGTGAACCCCTTTGCTGCACGTGCTCACCCAGTACCTGGCGAAGGGCAAACTGTAGCAGGTGGGTAGCCGTATGGTTGCGGGCGATATCAAGCCGCCGCTCCTTATCCACCTCAGCCGTTACTTCATTCCCCACGGTTAAACTACCCTCGGTAACCCGCCCCTGATGCACAATAATATCCGGCGGCACTCGAACCGTACTGGCAACTGAGAATTGCCCCGACGCACTGCGTATCAGACCGGTATCACCTACCTGCCCACCCATCTCCCCGTAGAAAGGGGTACTATCTAAAATCAGACTGGCTTCCTGCCCCTCTTCTATCTTCTCCGCAGCTTTATTGTCAACCAGGAGACCAACGATAACCGATTCTCGTTCAAGGCGATGATAACCAGCGAAAGCGGTCTCCCGAACATCAAGCTCACTATGTACCCCGGTTGCCACCTTCTCCGCCAGGTCGAACTTCTGTGCTGCCCTGGCTCTTTCCCGCTGCTTCTCCATCTCTTTTTCAAAGCCCTCTAAATCTACAGAAAAGCCACGACCAGCGGCAATCTCCGTGGTCAGCTCTACCGGAAAGCCGTAGGTATCGTACAGCTCAAAGGCCTCTCTCCCAGAAACCCTGCTTTCCCCCCTGCTCTCCGCCCCGGCCATGATACCATCCAGTAATTCCAGACCGGTGCTCAGCGTTTCCTCAAACCTGGTTTCTTCCTGCTCTATTACCTTACCAATAAAGTCCTGCCTCTGCCTTAATTCAGGGTAAACGTGCCCCATAAGCTCAATGGTACTTCTGGCTACCTCAGCCAGGAACGGCTTATCCAGTCCCAGTCTCTGACCGAAGAGTGCCGTGCGGCGCAGTAACCGGCGCAGGACATAACCCGGCCCTTCGCTGCTGGGAATTACCCCGTCAGCAATGAGGAAAGCAATACCGCGGCCGTGCTCAACTATTACTCGCATAGCATTATCAGTGCCGTCCTCGGCACCATATCGCTTACCCGCCAGCTCAGCTACTCGCCCCAGCAGGGGCACAAAGAGGTCGGACTCATAGACGGAGGTTTTACCCTGCATTACAGCGGCGGTCCTCTCCAGTCCCATAC
>CAZMZA010000019.1:0-19482 GCA_964570635.1 uncultured Dehalococcoidales bacterium | reverse complement strand
ACACAGGGCAGCCAGCGACAATACAATCTGCCCCTGCCTCTTCTGCCATGTCGAGAAGTTTACTGCTCAGCTTCTTGGCAATATCAGGGCGGGTAAACATCAAACTACCGCCACAGCAGTCGGTTTTGTATGACCAGTTCCTGACATTGGCTCCCAGGCTTTTCATCAGATTGTCCATGGCCTGGGGGTCCTCGGGGTCCTTGGCATCGGTGACCTTGGGTGGTCTGGTGGTTAAACAGCCATAATAGCAGACCGGGTTCAGCCCCACCAGAGGTTTCCTGACCCTCTCACGCAGCGCCTTCTCGCCCACGTCTTCCCAGAAGAAGTCGGCGATAGGCTTGATGTGGAGGTTGCCCTCGTATTTGTGCGAAATTCCCTCTATTGCCTTCCCGGCCAGCAGTTCCTTCTCGGCTACTTTCAACCTCTGATAGCACAGGGCACAGGCAACCACGAGGTCCATTCCTGTCCTGTCCGCAATCTCCAGGTTCCTTGCGGCGAGGGCTACGGCTAGCATATCGTCAGTGATATGAGCCGACGACGAGCCGCAGCAGGTCCAGTCGTCCAGTTCCTGCAATTCGACTCCCAGTGTTCTGGCTACCGACTCAATGGACTCGCCATATTCTCTGGCCGTGCCATCAAGGGAACAGCCGGGATAGTATGAAACCTTCGTCGCTAGCATTTCCCCTCTGCTTTCTTAAAGACGTTTCTCACCTGGCTGCCAGCCCGGTAGCGACCGGGTAATAGCTTGAGTTTACCCCTGCGGAACATTTCCAGACCCGTACCCGCCTGCTTCATAAGCCCGCGCAAACCCTCGCTCCTGAGCGCGAAGGCAATGCCCATTGTCATTTCGTGCACCCTGCCGAATCTCCTGATGCTGGAAAGAAATGCGGAATGGAGGGCAGGGACATTCTTTTGAGAGGTCTTGATACCTTCGCGCCGGGAAATCTGCCGGAGAGTGTCCATGATATGGGCGATGTCAATGCCGTTGGGACACCTGGTAGTACAGGTCTCACAGGAGGCACACACCCAGATTGTGTCGCTGTGCAGAGCTTCGTTTTTCAAGCCCAGATGAACACAGCGTATGAGCTTGTGGGGGGCGATATCCATAGCAAAGGTTATCGGGCAGCCATTGGTGCACTTTTCACACTGGAAACAGGCCGACACCTTATTCCCGCTCATTTCCTCTACCTGCCTACGGAACGACGGGTTAGGCGCTATGACCTGTGGTAGTTCTGCGATTGTCATGTTTTACCTCTTGCCAGTAGTTACGTGGTTTGCTGGGAAGCTCGGCGAAGGTGTGTCCCTTTTACAGAACAGGAGACGCCGAAGCTAGCCCGTGTCAATCGGTCCGAATAGGGACCCGGTCTCAGGGTAGATGATTTCCAGAAAAACGGTCACTTTCGTCTGTGTCTCATCACCGCTGGCGGTACTACTAAACGTCAATGTGTATGTAGTTCCCTGTGCTTGATTAGCGACAAAAGAGAATCTGTCGGAACTGATTTTTCCCTCCGCTGTTGCATCCTGGGCCTGTGACATATAGACCAGTGAATTGCCAGTTATGGAGAAATCTATGTCATCACCCTTCTCAAGATAGAAGTAGCCATCTAATTTGTTCCCGTCGGCTAGTTTCAGGAGTATCGATACTTCCTCCCCGGCTCTAACCTGAATCTCCATTTGCGCCATTTTCCAATCTGGCGCAAGGCTTACTGTCCTGAGTATCTTGGGGCTCTCTGTCGATGACTGGTTTGTCAGGTCTTCGGTCAACTCTGATATTTCCGTGCATCCAAGAAAGAATATTACTGGCAGCACCATCATCAGAAGTATAACCCTTTTCCACATCTCGAAGACCTCACTTCAAGGATTCCGGTCACCAATAGCTTAACATACGGGTTAACTGCCTAAGCCGCGCAGTCTATACTAAGGATACAATTTGTCCTAGGGGTTCGTCAATAATGTGGGAGGACTGTCCTGTAACTAGAGCTACAGTCTGTGATACCTGAGGTGCTTAGTCTGAATTATGTCACAAAGGCCGTCTCGGAAAAGCTTCCCTTACCTAATAGACTTTCCTTCTTACTATTTGAACTATTATTCCAACAGTGACAAGTACCAAGCCAACGATGGTAACTACTATTACACTTTGGTCGGGTATCGTTTCGACGGTAAGTCGTTTTATCAATATACCCAGTAACGCCCAGTCAACCACGAGACAATAGAATATGTCCTTTCGTGTAAACAGCACACTTAGTGCGATTGCTATACCAACTGCGATGACGGCTACAGCCCAGAATTGCTCGCCAAGTCCGAACGTGTTCCAGTTGGCATCAACTAATAAAGCTGTAACATTGGCAATCGTTGCTATAGTAATCCAGCCAATATATATACTGAAAGGAAGGTGTATCAGGTATTTCTCGGTTTTCGTTGAATCTGATTTGCCAATGCTGAGCCGTAAGTAAATCGTGATCAGACATCCCAGCAGTAGAAGCATCAGAACTAGAGATAGAGGGAGAATTTCATAATGCCATGCGAAGACCCAACCGATATTTGCCATACAGGAAATGAAGAAAAACACCCCGATTCTCTCAAAGGAAGACGAGATCTCTGTATCTTTTCTAACGGCAGCAATCAACTGGTATATGACGAATATCGCGAGCAGCAGATAGATTACTCCCCAGATTGAGAAGGTCAGCCCCGCCGGCACGAATAAGTTCGGATATTGGTCAGATAACTCGCCAGTTGTTTTATTATTTATGGGCAGAGCATTAGCAAGTCCGTTTACGATAATGACACCTAAGAAGCCGAGTAGGTTAAGAACCGGTAGAAATAGCTTTGGTTGCTCTCTATCCATAGTTTTCCTCCCCCTTTTTTGTTTGCCCTTCCCAATATCCATGTCCTGATATTTAGCTAGACTGCGCTAATAGAAACTATAATGCTTATATAATTATATCATCCTCTGGATAGCCGCATGTCAAAGTTAGTTTTTGGGCAATGCGTTATTCTGTGTTGGTTAAAGCTAGGGTGAGGAAATTTGTCGTATTATAGCCATAGCGGAGACATCGGGATGTGGGTTAA
This sequence comes from uncultured Dehalococcoidales bacterium, assembly GCA_964570635.1. Lineage (GTDB taxonomy): Bacteria > Chloroflexota > Dehalococcoidia > Dehalococcoidales > CAYYQY01 > CAYYQY01. The sequence continues at coordinate 16,413 of CAZMZA010000019.1, read as the reverse complement.
TTTATAGTAGAAGACACTGTCCTAGATATTTTCCTGATAACTGGTCACTCCCCTCACCAAGTTCACAATTAGCTTGATTAACCTAACCAGTATTCCGATTCCTATTCCAATGGAAATACAAATCAGGGCTACAGTAACACCAACATGGACGCCATCGGCTATTGTTGTAATGGGTATTACGCTAAAGTCGAAAGGAAATACGGCTAGGAGAGTGATGACTGTAGCTAGCCCGAAGGTATCTATCACGATATGAACGCTCTCGCGAAGTATATACCTGTCCCATATAATCAGGACAATATGACCTATTATGCTGATTGCCAGGGTGGTGGTAAGAATTGGCAACCATAAATTAATATCCTCCGTAAAGAATGGTCGTCTTGTCCACGTAGTAACATCACCCACCGTTTCCGAATAATAATAAGCAATATATTGATTGAAGAAATTGAAGAATATTAACAGCGCTACGCTCCAGGCTATGGCAAAGGCAGAAGCCGTTATCCTGGCATCTCGTTTACTTATGATATATCTCTCTGCTTTATGGCTGGGCGGTTTCTCTAAATCGGCCTCGGTTGTCGCTGCGGGTTTCTGGTACTCCTCGGTTGTCGCTGGTGCCGACACCATTTTCTCAGCAATATCACCGGCCCAGACCAGCTTGTATCGCTCACCATTGTAGGCTTTGACCATCAGGATTATCCATAGTATGAACCCGATAAGATATACAATTGAGGAAAAGGCGCTACCGACTACAGGTATTAATCTCAGAATACTCCCGGCAACGGTGACAGTGCCGAATACGACTATGGACTGGGCGGCATGAAAACGAACCCAGGTGTTTTTCTGCTCCAGAATAAAGAATATGAGACCAGTTACCCAACCGCCAATGTAGCATAATAGTCCCGCCACATTTGGCATAAGCCCGGTGCTTTTTGCTTCAGAGGCTTTTCGTTTCTCTTGCTCTATTTGTTCTCGTGCCTCAATCCTTGCTTTCTCTTCCTCGTAGATTTTCCGCTTTTCTTCAGGTGATAATGCCACAGCCACTACTTCCTTTCCGAAGATATGGTCTCACTCTTAATTCTAACGGGGACTAGCCTTCTTAGCAAGCGGCTAGCGCTCCCTCTGCCTTTACGGAAGGCAGATACAAAACTGACGACTAACAAATCTACTGTCAGTGAATACCTGTGTGCATCAATATTGGCTGTCACCGGTAGCTAATCGTACCAGCCGAAGTCAATGGCTGCCTTCTTCAGCATATACACATTGTAGGGCGGTGCCATGGGCGGAAGCTCACAGCCGGGCATCAGGATAAATCCCCGGGGAGCATACTTCGCCTTCTCAATGCATTGTCTGGCGGCCTCATAGACCTGCTGGGGAGTCCCGTTCTGAATAAGCTGGGGCTCAACGTTACCGGCAATGATACAGGTATCCCCGAAGTACTCTATGGCTGTGGTAAGGTCGACCTCGTGACCGAAGGTGACAATGCCGTTATCCCCCATGGGGACCTGGGTGTAGTACGGTAGGTTCAGGTTCTGCCCGCCACAGATGTGACACATAAAACGTCTGACCCCCATAGCCAGCACTTTCTCGTGGACCTCCTTAAGATAGGGCAGGGCGAATTCTTCGAACTGTTTCGGCGAAATAACCTGATTTGCCTCGGAAGGTGCGGCGGTGAAGCCGGTGACGCGCTTGGCGCCGAAGGTGTTCACCCAGTGCTCGGCTACCCGCAGGCAATGGTCGGTAACCAGGCGGAGGATTTTGTGGACGACTTCCGGCTTCCTCAACATCCAGCGGCATAACGTATCCATCTCGCATACGCCGGTTGCCCAGGTAAGGGGGCTGCCGACAGCGACCATAATGGGCAGGTGGTAGCGTTCACATAGCTTGGAAAGCTCCATAGCCGGTGGAAGCGAGCCGGCTGTTTTTACGTCGGGTAGCTTTAGCCGGTCAACATCCTCCTCCGAGGTAATGGCAAAGCGCTTGAATGCTGGGACCTGCTCCCATTCACTGGTCGGGAATTTGACCTCGCCCCCAAAGTCCCAGCCGGCAGATGTAGCGAAGCTGTAGGTCGGGCTACCTTCAATGCCGTACATTTCCATGGTCCACAGCTGTGCCCAGAAGCTTTTCTCCGGGTCGGTAAAAAGACTCCCGATGGAATAGCCAACCGTCCTGGCGCAGAAGCCGAGGGCAAGCAGTATAACGGGAACCCGGTCCGGCCGCTGCCCGGTGCCCAGCGTCCTCATGCGCTCTGCTGAAGTCATCTTGTCCTGTTTCGCTCCCTCCATACCATCCTCCTTCCCGACTTTGTAGCTAATTTGCCTGTCTTTGTGTCAGACGAGCCATTCAATCATACAATCCTAGCAGACGTTTGCCTTTAAGGCAAGGGTTTTGCGGAACCGTGTTTTTGAGGTGCCTTCGGGTAGAGGGTGAACTCCTGTCGTAAAGCCTCCGGTTACCTTGACAAATCTCAGGGTAGTGTGTAACCTTAACGGAATGGAGGCTACCTTGTGGGTCTTTTATCCGGAAGGAAGGAGATAAAGAATGGCTTCAGAGGAGAGAACCCGGGAACTGCTGAAAGGTCTTTCTGATGCTGTAGTGGCTTTTGATGAGGAAGCGGTGGGCAAGCTCAGCCAGGCTGTTTTGGAAGAGGGTGTCGATGCCTACGATGCGGTCATGAATGGCCTGGCTGCCGGGATGGTGGAGGTGGGCGGCCTATATGAGAAGAAGGTATACTATGTCCCCGAGCTGCTGCTCTGTGCCGATGCGCTGTACGCAGGGCTGGATATTCTGCGGCCGCATATTAAGAGCCGAGAAGGCGATTTGAAAGGACAGGTGGTCATCGGCACTGTGGAGGGTGATGTCCACGATATCGGCAAGAACCTGGTCAGGATGATGTTTGAAGCCGCCGGTTGGACTGTCCACGACCTGGGGCGGGACGTGAAACTCGAGAGGTTCGTGGAGGAGCAGCTGAGGACCGATGCCGATATCGTTGCCCTTTCGGCGTTGATGTCGACCAGTATGCTGGCCATACCCAAGGTCATAGAGATGATAAGGGCACGGAACCCCAATGTGGCCATTATGGTAGGCGGGGCTCCGATAACAGAAGAAGTATCCAAGCAGTACGGTGCCGACGGATATGCCAGTCACGCCGGGAACGCGGTTCAGGAAGCGATTAAGATGATAAGTCGGCTGAAAGAGATGCAAAAGAGATAGCTGGCAGAGTGCCGGGGATTCCTTCTATTGGCACACAGTTAGCTTATACTTAGAAATGTCGGATACCCCTGGTGAGAACACATCACGGCATATCAGATACAATTCCCCTTTACCTTTGGCCATCCTCAAGGCAATCGGGGTCTGATTAGCTGACTTAAATGGAGGTAGAAAGGCGCGGAGCTATGCCAAAAGCGGGTAGTCGAAAGTCTTTGGTCATCTTCCAGCCATCTGGTCGCCGGGGCTATATTGAGGAAGGCAAAACCGTCAAGGAGGCCTCCCGGGAGCTGGGTGTGGACATAGAAGGCATTTGTGGTGAGATGGCTACCTGCGGCAAGTGCCGGGTCAGGGTCGAGGAGGGGGTCTTTGAGAAATACGGTATCGAGTCACGGATGGGGCATCTCTCCCCGATAGGGGAGGCGGAGAGGAAGTTTTTCAAGGCGGAGGAGGAGCGGGATGGCTACCGGCTGGCCTGTCAGGCTCGCATATATGGTGATATCGTGGTCTTTGTCCCTGAGGAGAGTCGGGTGGGGAAGCAGATTGTGCGCAAAGCGGCCACAGAGAGGGCTATTGACCTGAAGCCGGCGGTGAGGAACTACTACTTGGAAATGCTCCCCGCTACCCTGGATGACCCGCTGGGTGACTGGGAGCGTCTGCAGGCCGAACTTGATAAGAGGTTTGACCTGCGTGGGCTGACCATTGACTATCAGGTGCTCCAGAGCTTACAGAAAAACGTACGTCAGGGCGATTGGAAGGTGACCGTATCAGTATGGATGGGTAAAGAGGTCATCAAGCTGGAGGCCGGACTTGTGGACAGGGGCTATGGCCTGGCCGTGGATATAGGCACCACCACGGTGGTTGGCTACCTCTGTGACCTGGCGAGTGGGGAGGTGGTGGCAACTGATTCCATGATGAACCCGCAGGTGGTTCACGGCGAAGACGTAATGTCCCGCGTCACCTACGCCATGACCAATAAAGATGGCTTGCAGCAGATGAACCGCGTGATTATCGACGCCCTGAACCAAATCTCGGGGAGAGCCGCAGCCCAGGCACGTATCAAGCGGCGGGACATCGTTGACATGAGCGTGGTCGGCAATACCTGCATGCACCATATTTTTTTGAATATCACACCTCAGTATATCGGGAGGTCGCCTTTTGCGCCGAGCGTGCACCATTCTCTTGATATCAAGGCCCGCGACCTGGGGCTCAAGGTCTCCCCGGGGGCTTACGTTCATGTCCTTCCCATCGAGGCTGGCTTCGTGGGGGCAGACAACGTCGGGGTACTGATAGCCGAGGAGCCTTACCATCAGGATGAAATGGTGCTCATCATCGACATTGGTACCAATGGCGAGCTAGTGCTGGGTAACAGAGAGAAGCTTGTCTCTTCTTCGTGCGCCACCGGGCCGGCCTTTGAGGGGGCCCACATCAAATACGGAATGCGCGCGGCGCCGGGGGCCATTGAGAAAATAGAGATAGAGCCGGAGACCAAGGAGGTCCGCTTTAAGGTTATCGGTAAGGCGGATTGGAATACGGACTTGGAGGCTGTGGAGGCCAAAGGTATTTGCGGCTCGGGGATAATCGATGCTGTCGCCCAGATGTTCCGGGCAGGTATTTTGCAGCGTAACGGCCGTCTGAACACCGATTTGGGGACGCCTCGTTTGCGTATCACTGATGAGGGGCCGGAGTTTGTTATCGCCTGGGCGAAAGAAACCACCATCGGTCAGGATATTGTGGTCTGTCAGGATGACGTGAGGAACGTACAGCTGGCTAAAGGTGCCCTGTATGCCGGGGCCAAGATTATGATGCGCCGGTTGGGGGTGGAGAATCTGGACCGGGTAAGTCTGGCCGGAGCCTTCGGCAGTTACATTGATAGGGAATCAGCCGCAGTGATGGGGCTTTTCCCCGACTGTGCCTTGGAAGACGTCCAGGCCGTGGGTAATGCCGCTGGTGACGGAGCACGCATTGCTCTGCTTAATGTGGACAAAAGGTGGGAAGCTGACGAAGTGGCAAGGCAGGTGGAGTACGTAGAATTGACGGTGGCACCGGATTTCGACAAGATTTTTAGCCAGGCCATGTGGTTCCCACATATGAAGGACACATTTCCCCACTTGGAGCCGCTGTTCCCCGGGCAGACGGTGAAGTAAGTCCCACAAAGGAGCTGGGTTGTTGATGCTTGGATATAGTTCGCCGCAGAAGGTCTTTAGCATTGGTGGTCTGAAGGTAGGTGGCCAGCCCGGAGAAAACCCCCCGCTTTTGATTGGTAATATGTTCCAGAAGGGGGACACAATCATTGAGAGCAGGCAGGAGCGCAAGTTCAAGAGGGGGGAAGCTGAGGAGCGTATCCGCGAGTTGGAGCATCTTTCCCGGGAGACGGGTGTGCCCGGAATGGTAGCCATGGTCGCCAACACGCTGGATGAGATGAAGACCTATGTGGACTTTTTTACCAGCGTGACCGATATGCCCTTTGCCATCGACATCTGGGTACAGAAGACGAGACTGGCGGCGGCACGCTATATAGCTGAGCTGGGACTACAAGAGCGCTTGCTTTATAACAGCATCACTCCCTGGGATGAGGACATTGAAGCCCAGGTAGCTGAGCTCAAGGAGCTGGGAATAAAGCATGTGGTGGTACAGGCCTTCGATGTCGAGGATAAGCGGCCCAGCGGGAGAGTCAAGTCACTTCGTATGATGCTACCCCTGGTGGAGAAAGGAGACTTCCAGAGTATTCTGGTAGATACAGCGGTGATGAATCTGCCAGCCACGACCTTCTCCCTGGTGGCCAATCGTATTATAAAGGAGGAGTTTGGCTTGCCAGTGGGTTGTGCTCCAGCTAACGGCACCTATATGTGGCGGAAGTCACTGGGGGTAGGGGGCAGAAACAGGTTCGTGGCTGCGGATGCTGGTGTACACGCCGTAGCGGCTCTGGCAAGCGACTTTCTTTTCTACGGTCCCATGGCCGGTACCGGCCGGGTCTTCCCCGCAGTGGCTGCCGCCAGTTGCCTGCTGGCTGTCCTGGCCTACGAGGAGGGCAAGCCCTTGACGGGAAAGGCCCACCCTTTGAACTTGCTCTTCCCGGAAATGGTAGAGCAATTATCACAAGAGGAAGGAAGGCGGTAAGTTAGATGGAGTCGGAACTCAATTCCAGAGAGCGGGTACTTAGACTTTTCCGAAGGGAGGAGATAGACCGTGTCCCTATCTTCAGCGGTATGGGGAACGTAACCATGCACGGCGTGGAGCAGCATGGCTGGCGTTTCCCCGAAATCCATCTGGATAGTCATAAAATGGCGTCTGTAGCTGCATCCACGTTCCAGTTCTTTGGTTTTGAGTGTGCCGTGGTCCCTTTCGACCTGGGGGTGGAGGCCGAGACCATGGGTTGCCAGGTGAATTACTACCCCGAACATACAGACCACACAGATATCCTCTATCCCACCATATCCGGAAAGCTGGCGGAGAAGGTGGCCGACCTGGATATAAAGGTGCCCCGGGACATAGCCAGGGCAGGAAGGGTACCCGTAGTGACGGGGGCGATTCGCCTCCTGAAAGAGGCGGTGGGTGACCAGGTAGCCATTGGGGCCTGGGTGCTTGGTCCCTTTACCCTGGCCGGGCAGATTGTCGAGCTTGACGACCTTATCAAGAAATCACTCCAGAAGCCGGAGCTCATCAGCCAGGTTTTGGACACCCTGGATGGGCTGGTTATTTCCCTGGCCGGCATCTATAAAGAAGCTGGCGCTGACTACCTGACGGTGAGAGAGATGGGTGCCGGGGAAGATGTTTTAAGCCCGCGCACTTTTACTTCTATGATACAGCCCCACCTGGAGCGAGTCCTGGCCGCTATAGAGTCGCCCAAGGTACTACATATCTGCGGGGAGACGAATAACATCGTGGAACAGATGGCCCGCTGTGGTGCCGATGCTATCAGTGTGGACCAGAAGAATCGCCTGTCCGAGTCACGCGAGAAGGTCGGTGCGGAGACGACGCTCTTGGGGAACATTGACCCGTTCAATGTACTGACCCTGGGGACCCCCGAGGACGTTGATGAGGCGGTGAAGGGGATTATCGCCAGTGGTGCCGATGCCGTATGGCCAGGCTGCGATATCTGGCCAACCGTACCCTGGCAGAACATGGAGGCACTGGTGGCAGCGACGCGGAGGTATGCCAGGAGACCCCGGTAGCCTCAAATACTACTCATCAAAAATAAATAGCTCATCGATAGTAGTCTGCAATGTCCGGGCAATATTGTGAGCCAGCCTTAGCGAGGGGTTATACTTCCCCTGTTCCAGAAAGATGATAGTTTCCCGTCTTACCCCTACCATCTCGGCCAGTTTTTCCTGTGTCAGGTTTTGATTAGTGCGTAATTCCTTTATCCTGTTTCTCATTGTCAGGCTGAAATCCCCCGCATCTCCTTCACGAGACCCTACCGAATAGTCCTTTGAGGAAGACGACCAAGCTGCCGATAAGGCCTACAGCGAAGGCTAAGATGGATATGAGTGCAATGAAGAAAAACACCGGCTCGTCGCCTAGGCCGGTCCTGTCCCAGAAGTCTGCGCCAAGATAGTGAATAAACAGACCATAAATGGCGTTGTGCAGGAAGATACTAATGATACCCGCCGCCAGCGATATGCCGGCTACCAGTAAGAATGTTCTCAGTAATTTTAGTCCCCTTTCACCCAGCCTGGGTTCTGCCCGGTCATAGAAGAGATAGGACACCAGATATACCGTCCCGCCTGATAGGAATAGACCACCCAGAACATGCACTGTGTTGGTATCGCTGGTTAGACCTGCGCTGAAGGGCAGCATTAGAAATGCCGAGGCTATGGCGAAGAAGATAAAGCCGTTCCGTATTGCTTTGCCGGCGTTTGCTCTTACCCTTTCATCAACCGGTGGCAGCTTCCTCCTTCTAATTAAAGACCAGAACTCGCGGTGCCCTATAATCAGTGTTCCGGCGACAAGGGCAATGGTAACATAGTATGCCCTCAGGGAGATAAGTAGGATGGTCACTATCAGGGCAACAATGGAAATAGCTATAAATGTTTTCCTCGTTTTCATCACACTACCTCGCCTGGTGTTGTATATTTCTAACGTTATATAATTCTAACATACACCATGTCTGGAGTTTTGTCAATACCCTCCGGGGACTTTTTTTAAAAATTAATGCTAAAATCACTATCTGCTGCGGGGTATTCTCCAGGGGCAACGGTGTTTACTGCCAGAGCAAGCAGGGGAGATGTGGTATAATATTGGGGCAAGAATCAGGATGGATTGATAGGTGGTAGCCGGGCTTTTCCGGCAAAGTGTGTCAGGGCGAGAGGGGAGATACGGCGGAGAACTCGGATTAATCCTTTCTGTTATGTAGGTGTAAGCGAGGGGGCAAATGCCAAGTACGCTTGAGCTCCTCAGGCAGGGCAGGAGAGAAGAGCTTTGGCAGAGGTGCTGTGGCTTTATTGACCTCAGCATAGAGGAATTTATGGCCATACAGCGACGGTTGCTGCTGGAGCAAATAGAGCTGCTTAAGAACTGTGAACTGGGGCGGCAGGTAATGCGTGGGGCTATGCCGAATGATGTCGATGAATTCAGGAAGATGGTACCACTTACTACCTACGCTGATTACGTGCCCTACCTCCCCGAGAAAATGGAGGACGCGCTGCCGCTACCACCCGTTGTCTGGCAACGCACTTCCGGCAGGTCGAGCCAGTTTACCTGTAAGTGGGTGCCAATAACCAGAAGACTGGCCGAGGAGATGGCTCCAACCTTTCTGGCCATATTGCTTTTTTCTATCTGTAAGGATAGGGGCGATTTTAGTCTTAATGAGAATGAGAAGTTCCTCTATATTCTGGCTCCCCCACCCTACGCCTCAGGCGCCTGGGCGAGATGGGGGGCACAGGAGTTTCCCTTTACCTTCATGCCGCCTCTGGACGAAGCCGAGGATATGCCTTTTGAGGAAAGGGTGCAAAAAGGCTTTCAGTTAGCTCTCAAGGAGGGGATGGCTATCCTCTTCGGTTTGTCAGGTATACTGGTATCCGTGGGGCAGCGGTTCAGTGAGATGGGGAAGGGAAAGGATATTGATATTATGTCTTTTCTTTCCCAGCCGAGGGTATTCCTCCGACTGGGAAAGGCATTTTTGAGGAGCAAACTAGCCCGGCGGCCTATCCTGCCTCGGGACGTGTGGTCACTCAAGGGATTGATAGCTGGAGGAACCGATACTTCTGTTTACCGGGAGAAGATTAAATACATGTGGGGAAGGTACCCCCTGGACCTCTACGGCTGTACCGAAAGCCTCATTCTTGCCATGCAGACCTGGGACTACCGGGGCATGACCTTTGTTCCCTACTTCAGTTTTTTTGAGTTCATCCCTGAGGCAGAACACCTGAAAATGAAGGAGGACCCTTCCTATCAGCCATCTACTGTCTTGCTGGATGAAGTGGAGCCAGGGCAGAACTACGAAATCGTCTGCACCAATTTCCACGGGGGTCCGTTCACCAGGTACCGCATCGGCGATCTCATCACCATAACCTCGTTGCGGAATGAGGAGCTCAACATAGATATTCCCCAGATGGTGTTCTACAGCAGGGCGGATGATATCATTATATTTACTCGCGTCGGCGTGACGGAAAAGATTATCTGGCAGGCGATAGAGAACTCCGGACTGAATTATGTGGACTGGGTGGCACAGAAGGAAATAATAGCGGAAGAGCCGGTATTGCACCTTTACCTGGAGATGAAAGAGGATAGCTATGGGAGGGAGGAGGAGTTTACGGCTAAGATAGATAAGCAGCTCAAGGCATTACAGGTGGAGATTTTCCAGCTGGATAGTGACGCTGGCTTAAGCCCGCTCAGGCTGACACTACTGCCTGTCGGCGCTTTTCAGGAATACATCTCAAAGCAACGGGCGGCTGGTGCCGAACTGGCCCATCTCAAGCCACCCCGCATGAATCCCCCCGATAGAGTAATTGAGACTCTCCTTGGCTTGTCCCCCCGCGTTTTGGCTCCATCCAGGTGAGTACCCCCACTAAGGCGGTACCTTTATCCTATATTATCCCGTACTAAAATACCATTCATTCGTGTTGCCTTACTTTGCCTCGACGAGGATAATCGTATTTAGTCATATTATTTTGGCATATATTGAGATTATTCTCGGAGGGGAATAGCTTCGTAAGATGCTTTATTTCTTGGTTCCGCTGCTGAGCAGTGTGGCTTTTTTCAGCCTGGTATACATCACTCTAAGGCACAGGCCGCGAAGAAAAGTGCATATAATCTTCGTGTTCTACATTGCCGGAGTCATCTCATGGGCTTTGTGTTCCTTCTTACTATCGGCGGGGGTTCTCCCGGCAAGAAACGTTTTACTATCCAACCTGATGCTCATTTCCGCCATATACAGCGTGGTCACATATTATTACTTCCTTCGTACCTTTATGGACAAGCCCGGCGGCATATGGGTGATACTGGGGTACGTAGCTCTCCTCGCTCTTGTCCCGTTTATTGTCTGGGGCGAGGTCAGCTATGTTGTAGGTAGGCCTGCCGTGCTGGGCACGACTCCTGACGTTGAGTACACGTTGCTCGGCATAGCCCTGGTAGCACTGGGCAGTGTGACTCTTGCCGGCAAGGCTATAATTGAGTTATTCCGGAAATACCGGCACTCCGTAGACCATTTGGAGCGAGACAGGATTATCTACCTGTTGGTCGGCTTTGCCCTCATGATGCTCTTTGGTATAACCAAGGTGATCCCTGGTGTCACCAAGTATCCTTTAGCCCATCTGGGCAACCTGGGCAACGCTCTCTTCATGATTTTTGCTATTGTCAGGTTCCAACTGCTTGACATTAGAGTGGTCATGAGGCGAGGGCTGGTATACACGATGACCGGCATCTGCTTCGTTGTTATCTATGCCCTTCTCCTGCTTGTTATATTGAATTCACTGGAGCTGCAGGCCAGCTATACCATAATGGCAGCCAGTGCCGGCGTGGCGCTATTAATCGCGGTCTTATTCTATCCTATAAAAGATACTATTCAGGAGCGTATAGAGCGCCTCATTTATAAAGAGACCTATGACTACCGCCACATGCTACTGTCTTTTGCCCAAAAGATGAGCCATGTTCTTAACATGGAAGAGCTGGCCGAAGGCATGCTGACCCTAATAACCAAGGCATTGCACACCAGAGAAGCGTGTCTCTATTTGCCCGACAACGGTAGCGGCAATTTTATCCCCAGCTTCAGCCTGCCGGTCAAAGAGAGCCCGTGCAGCCAGTTGACACTGGAGAAGGGCAACCCCGTTGTTACCTGGCTGGCTAAAGAGGGCAGACCTCTCAAGCGGGAGCAATTATATATCATACCCCAGTTTAAGGGCCTGTGGGAAAAGGAAAGGCAGCAGGTCGAAGACTCAGAGATAGAGCTCTTCTTCCCCATAAAGAATAAGGATACCCTGATTGGTGTCCTGGCTATTGGCAAAAAGCTACACGGTTCCCGTTACCAGAGTGAAGATTTGGACCTGGTTATGACAATGGCTGCACAAGCCGGGGTGGTTATGGACAACGCTCAGCTTTACGCTGAAGCCAAAATGAGGGCTAATACCGATGAACTGACCACATTATTCAATCACCGCTATTTTCATGAGCGGCTCGAGGAAGAGATTGCGAGAGGTCTTCGCTTCGGGACAATGTTCTCTTTGGTCTTTTTGGACTTGGACCTTTTTAAACGATACAACGACATTCAAGGTCATCTGGCTGGTGATGAGGTTCTCAAGCAAATAGGGGAGTGCCTGAGAGATTCGCTCAGAAATGTGGATATGGCTTTTCGCTATGGCGGGGACGAGTTCGCCGCAATCTTGCCCGGGGCATCGGCTGATGATGCTTATAAGGTAGCAGAGCGAGTTCGCCGACGAGTAGAGGAAACCATGGACTCGCAGGGGATTCTAATGACGGCTAGCCTGGGTGTGGCATCATGGCCCACCGACGGGGTGATGCGAAGGGGTCTCATACAGTGTGCTGACCTGGCGTTGTACGATGCCAAGCGATGGGGGAACCGCACCTGTCTGCACTCGGAAATTATGTCTGCCAATACGCGTCAAGGCGAGGCGAAATCAACGGCTAATAAAGAAATCATCAGCACTATTTACGCCTTGGCGGCGACAGTTGATGCCAGGGACCACTATACCTACGGTCATTCCAGAAAGGTCAGCAACTATGCCGTGGCTATCGGCGAAGCAATTGGACTTCCGGCGGAGAGGATATCCGTACTTCGCACTGCTGCCCTGTTGCACGATATCGGTAAGATTGGCATTACGGATGAGCTGCTACTCAGCAAGCCCGGGCCTTTGACTGAGGAGGATTGGACACCGGTGCGTGCTCATCCAAACCTAGGGGTCTCCATACTCAAGCATGTTGACGGTCTGGCCGCCTGCTTGCCGGGGATTCAGTATCATCATGAGCGCTACGATGGTGCGGGCTATCCGTCGGGTCTGGCTAGTGACAATATTCCGCTGGATGCCCGGATCATTGCCATAGCTGATGCCTACGAAGCCATGACTTCACCGCGTCCTTACCGGGAGGGGACTCTGACACATGAAGAAGCTGTGGAGGAGTTGGAGAGGAATGCGGGCACACAGTTCGATGCTGAACTGGTCAAAATCTTCTGTGGTCTCAGCAAACGTGTTTTACCAAGGGGGGTAAAAGCTACATGACCTCGGTATAGGGACTTTACCCTCGATTAACGTGGGGAGGGACTGGAGATGGACGTAGATGAATACTTGCCGACGGGCGAAGAGAGACAGAAGGAGAAAATAGGTATCTTTATAGTTGATAAGCAGCCTATTTTTCGCGAAGGTCTTCGACAGGCATTGTCTGCCTATGAGGACATGGAGGTGATAGGCGAGTGTGAGCCTAGTCCTGATGCTTGGGATATCATTGAGGGTCTTTCGCCTGATATTGTATTAATCGATGTTGGCACCCCTTCAGCCGGTGGCTTTAGCCTGGCACGTCAGATTGCCATTCGCTGTCCCAGGGTGGCAGTGGTCATTCTGGCTCCAAACCCGGATGACGACCAGCTTTTCCAGGCTATCAAAACAGGGGCAGTTGCTTTCTCGGGTAAAGACGTTGCGGTGGGCCATCTTGTTGGCATGTTGAGACGAGTCCGGCGGGGAGAGTATCCCATAAACGAGAGCCTACTTACCAGGCCGAGTGCAGCGAAGCAGGTATTGCAGCTGTTTCAGACATTTGCTCTGAAGGACATAGATAGTCTGATGACACCGCTCAGTCACCGTGAGATGGAGATATTGAGGTATGTGGCCGAGGGAAATCCGAACAAGCGTATTGCCAGTGCCCTCAATATTAGTGAGCAGACCATCAAGAACCACATTACTTCTACCATGCGCAAGCTGAACGCGAACGACCGTACCCACGCCGTGGTGTTGGCTATACGTAACGGTTGGCTTAACATAGGCGAAGTCCCTGACGAATCGGTAAGAAATGAGGTCTCCTCTTCCCTTTAGAGCTTGTCTTCACTTTCCTTTGACAGGCCCCGAGTTCTCACTCCCCTCTCGCGGACGCACGAAACTGTATTAGCTTGTCTTCCTGTTGACCACTACGGCAGATTAAGCTAGTATGAGGCTACACCTAGCTCACCGTTCTCTCTCCTACCCTCTGTGTTATGGGTCATCAATCTTGGCTGTTCAAATTTGTGGCCAGGGTGTACCCGGATTGACCTCCACAACTTGATTGACGTGCGGCTACTGGTTATAGTAGTGGTACATCTGATTCTGCACTGGAGGTGGATGGGCGGCATGACAAGGCATTCTGGAGCAAACAGTAACTTATGGAGGGACTGATGGATAAAGACAAAATTATTGAGCTACTAAACAAAGACCTTCAGGACGAGCACGGGGCTATCATTCAGTATTTGAACCATGCTTATGCTATGGGTGAAGGCGAGATGGCCTGTGAGATTGAGGCAATCGCCCGGGATGAAATGCGTCACCTGGACTGGCTGGCTGAGACTATAGTAGGGCTTGGTGGCCCCCCCAGCTTGGAGCGGGGTAGCATGCGAATGGGCGGCACATCAGTGTCGGAGTGGATGGGAAATAACGTGTTGCTGGAGGAGGATGCCATAAATCACTACCGGGAGCATATCAGGGCGATAGATGACCCGAAGATAAAGCAGTTACTGCAGCGTATCCTGTCTGACGAAGAAGCCCACCACGCTAATTTCGAGCATTTTGTGGAGAAGTCGCAAAGGGAGGGAGCTAAGGATATACGGGGCAGTCGCCAGGATAGAGTCGCCCAGGTTCTCAACTGGGGCATTGAGCATGAGTACACCGTTATCCTCCAGTATCTGTTTCACCGCTACATGGCGCCAAACGAAGAAGTCCAGCATGAAATGGAGGACCAGGCTATCAACGAGATGCAGCATCTGGGCTGGCTTGCCGAAGAGATGGTTGGTGGCGGCGGTACTCCTATGATTGAGCATACCGAGGTTGACCAGTCGACCAAGACAGCTGACATGCTCCAGGCCGACATCAAAATTGAGCAGGAGGTAGCGGCTGAGTACGACCGTGCCGCCAAGGAGCTTGAAGACCCTGACCTGAAACGGCTTCTTATACGGATAAGAGACAACGAAGTGTATCATATCAACGTATTCAGCGACCTGCTGAAGGAGGGGGAGCAGCCGGATTAAGGAAATGAGGGGCAACAGCTTACACGGCAAAGGACTCCTCTACCCTCTATTGCCGTGTGTTTGACTAGCCCGCAACCAAAAGACGATAATCTCTTGGGGAGGGTCGTAAACTTAGATAGGAGTAGCTCAGATGTCTATATCTTTTTCGGGCGGCGAACTTATTAATGTGGCTATCGGTATCGAGAGGCGGGGCATCGCCTTCTACGATGTGGTAGCCAGGTCAACCCAGAACGCTGCGGCTCGTGATGTCTTTCAATATCTAGTGGATATGGAGCGGCAGCATATTCTGGTTTTTGAGGGTATGCTCGGTGAAGCTGACAAATACCAAATCTCGGAGAATATTGCCGGGGAATACGCTGCTTATCTTCAGGCACTGGTTGACAGCGCTGTTTTTACTGACGAGATGGTCACTAGTGAAATGGCGACGCGGTCAGATAGCGAGATTGAGGCTGTGGAACTGGCTATCAGGGCAGAAAAGGACTCTATACTGTTCTACTACGAGATGAGAGACATAATGCCTCAGCGAGCACACCCGACGGTAGAGAAGATAATAGCTGAAGAGAAATCACATCTAAGGCAATTGTCTGGGTTGAAGAAGCAGCTGGCCACATCTTAGTATGGTCAGCTCGGGCATAGACAGAGCCACCCCCGGAAAGGAGTGCCCTTTATCTTCCGGCTGAACTTTTGCCACCCACAGCGATAGCAGTAAAGGGCGTATTTAGCCTCTCCCTTTTCCTGAATGGCGCTCTTCTCAAGAATCATCATGGCGGTCTGCTCAGAGCCACATTCGGCGCATCTATTGAACAACTGGTCAGGATTGAGGACGTCTTCCATCTCGGGAACTTGGCTCCAGCAGAAAGTGCACATATAACTTATACCCCCTGCGGAAGAGACAAAATCAGGCCAAGTAAACCTGTAAGCCGAGTTTCAGGATTGGTCTTGAAGCGCACCATTTTCTCCTCTTTCGGTTTTTCCGCTGTGAGATGAAAAACTATTTAGCTATTACCTTCTTGAAGTCTATATCCAGGTCCTCCATTATCACTTGAACGGATGCCCGGCCGCCACCGGTTACACCGGCACCGGGATGGGTGCTCGAACCACACATGTAAAGGTTCTTCACCGGAGTCCTGTAGCTGCCCCAGCCCGGAAGCGGTCTGTTGCTGAGGTATTGTGACAGGAATAAGCCTATTTGCATCAAATCTCCGTTTACCCAGGCCGGGTTCGTCCTCTCTAAATCGAGGGGGCTGGCTATCCATCTCCCGAGTATATTTTCAGGTCCCAGGTTTGTGATATATTCCCGCGCTGTTAGAAGAACGGAATCGGCAACTTCCTGTCTTATTTCATCCCACCGGCCCGGTCCCCCGTCCTTCAAATTGTAGGGCTCATAGTGGTAGAGGTAGAGGGTATGCTTCCCCTCCGGGGCACGGGTAGGGTCAACCAGTGTGCAGCACACCAGCAGGGGCATTGTGGCGTTGGGGATTCCGTAGACGTAGTCATCAAAAGTCCTTAAATAGCCCTCCATAAAGGGGGTAATCTCCACAATGCAAGTC
>CAZMZA010000018.1:0-19996 GCA_964570635.1 uncultured Dehalococcoidales bacterium | reverse complement strand
CCTATGACCGTCACCTACCATGACCCCTGTCATCTGGGCAGACGCGACCACGTGTATGTCCCCGGTGAAGCCATCATGGGCATCTATGACCCGCCAAGGGATATCATCGAAAGCATCCCCGGCGTAGAGCTAATCGAGATGGAGAGGATAAAGGAGAATGCCTGGTGCTGCGGTGCTGGTGGTGGGGTAAAGGAAGCATACCCCGATTTCAATGCCTTCACCGCTAACGAGAGGATTGAAGAGGCGAAGGCCAGCGGTGCCCAGGCCATTGTTACTGCCTGCCCGTGGTGTGAGAGGAATTTCATTGATGCTATCAGTGAGCGTGGCGAGAAGATGAAAGTCTTTGACATCGTTGAGCTCATTCAGCAGGCACTGTAGATGACACTAAAAATAGCTCACCAAGGAGGTAGCTTGAGATGCCGTTAGGAGATGAGAGACACAACCTGATATATAGTGAGCTGGTCAATATCCTCGGCTCACACTACGTTTGTGATGAGCCGGCAGTGATGCAGGGCTATAGCCGTGATTATTACGCGGCTGGTGTGCTGAGAAGACGAGGACCGGAGTTTGTTGTAGCACCAGGAAGCAGTGAAGATGTGCAGCAAATAGTGAAACTGGCTAACCGCTATAAGTTTCCTTTCTCTGTAATAGCCACCGGGATGTTTATGCCTACTGCCGTAGCCGCTGCGGATTACTGGTGCATAATGGACACCAAGAGGATGAACCGGATTGAGATTGACGAGAAGAACATGTATGCTATAATAGAACCCTGCTCCAATCACGCCCAACTACATGCCGAAGCCATAAAGAGGGGCCTGTTTAACGGTGTCCCTGAGACCGGTGGTCAGGCTAGTGCCTTCGTGAACGCTATCTGGGGCGGCAATCAGGGTACCGGCTATAGAACCGGGATGGCTTCCCGTAATGTGATGGGCATCGAGTGGGTCCTGCCCAATGGCGACATTCTAAGAACAGGCTCACTGGCTGTTCCAGGAGGAGGATATTGCTGGGGTGAGGGGCCGGGACCAGACCTCAGGGGTCTGCTGAGGGGTGTCTCCGGGAATCAGGCTGCTCTGGGTGTAGTAACCAGAATAGCGCTCAAACTATATCCCTGGCCGGGTCCTGCCGTCTGGCCCTCTGAAGGGGTAGCCCCCGACAAGAAATCTGAATTGCCTATAGACAAGTTCAAGTGGTATCTCATTGCCTATCCTACCGTGGAGGAGGCAGTTGATGCCATGTACGAGATAGGGGAATCTGAAATCGGGATGTTGCTGCATCACTGGCCAGCCATTTACTTTGACTGGTGGTGGGCAAAGTCCCGTGAGGAATTCTGGAGTACCTGGCTGGAAGAGTACTGGCACAAAAACTGCAAGAACGTAGTCGCTATCTGCCTCTGGGCTCAGGCATCGGAGGACCAGGTCGGCTACGAGGAGACGGTACTCAAGCAGATAATCGAGGAAACCGGGGGCGAGCTGGTACCGGACGAGGCGTTCCAGAGATGGGCTCCGTACGCCATCAACAACTGGATAAGGGATACCAATGCTTGCCGCTGGATGCGAATCGGTGGTGGACTGGGGAATACTCATATCGTGTTCGATTCGCTGGATAACGCAATGGCGCTTTTCCCGGCTGCCTGGGAGCGGTTGGACAAGTACACACCGCCGGCTCTGGGTGGCCTTGACTCGGCCTGGATTCTTCCTTTTGACTTCTGCCACCAGGCCCTAGGTGAGGTGGACTACACCTTTGAGAAGACAGTGGAGGTGTGTCAAATCGTACAGCAGAGTTTCGTGGAACTCATCAAGAGTGACAGGCAGGGAGGAATAATATCCCTGGCGAGCGGTATGGCGACACTCAACTTAACCGGACGTGATTTTGGTAATGTACATTTACTTGTAGCCAGGATAAAAAAGGCGCTTGACCCCAATAACGTATCTAACCCTACCCGACTTATTGATATGGAAAAGCTTGAAGCGAAGCTGGCGCAGGCTGGCAGTGAACCTAAATAGAGGGGCGGAGCTTTCACATGAGCCGACAGGATGCGCCAGTAGTGTGTAGGATTGCACTTTATGGCTTAAGGAGGTCAGGATGAGAGGTCATGAAGTCTTCGACAATATACCTGAAGAGGCCTGCCGCGAACTGGAGACCATTGTCGGGCCGGAGAACCTGACCACTGACCCGGCCATCTGCGAGGGCTATACCGGGAGGGGCTTCGACAGGCAGGTATACTGGTGGCTTGGAGTATCCCGAAGACCAGCCGCGGTTATAATGCCTGATTCCAGGGAAGAAGTCATCAGGATAGTCAAGACGTGCAACCGCTTTGGAGTCCCCTTTATCCCGATGGCTACCTACGGTATGTGCTTCAGTGCCCCTTCTTATCGTGACGATATCATGATAATCGACCTGAAGCGCATGGATAAGATGGTGATTGATGAGAGGAACATGTTTGCTATCGTGGAGCCGGGGGTAGTCTATGCCCAGCTTCAAGGGGAAATCCTGAAGAAGGGGCTGGTCAGTGTGGTGCCGGGTGGCGGAGGACAGGTTTCAGTGCTGGCCAACACCTTTGTCTGCGGCATGGGGCTGTTCAACTACCGCATAGACTACCTAAGCCAGCGCCGGCTGAATGGTGCGGAGTGGGTCAGCCCAACGGGGGAGGTCTACCGCATGGGCTCGCTTGCCCTGGACGACGATAGCTGGTACTGGCGAGACGGTCTGGGACCCGATACCACCGGCCTGCTGCACGGCATAGTTAGCTGGGGAGGGGGCATGGGTATCGTTACCAGGATATCAACCAAGCTCTACCCGCTTGGCTCACACAAGCTTGAACCAGAGGGCATTGGACCAACCACCGATATCAAGCTGCCACCCACAATGGGGTGGTATAACATCTCCTTTACCACCGAGGAAGCTTGCCGAAAGGCAATGCGTGAGATAGAAAGGGCACGCATTGCTACTGTGGTAAACAGGGTGCCTGCTTACTGGAGAGACCTTGCCAAGTCCCGCGGCGACCTTGCCTTCAGGAACGACTTCTGGCAGCGCTGGAACCAGGTAACCCCGGAGCAGGCAACACAGACCCGCGTGCTCCGGGTGCTGCTGGTGGGCCGTGCCTCTCAGAAGCAGCTGGAGTACGAGGAAGGGGTTTTGACTGACATTGTGAACGAAGCCGGGGGTACCATCCGCCAGGCAAGACAGGTTGACGAGGCTACTTTCTTTGCCGTCAATTCACCGGGCATGTGGAAAACCACCGGAATGTTCGGCGAATGCGATGGTGGTATAGAGAGCCCCCGGTGCATTGATAAGACGCGCGAGATATACATCAAGAAGCTTTTGAACTACGAGCACAAGTCGGACTTCCTTGACCAGAAGGGGGACTCACCCTGGTATATGCCCTTTACCTTTGGGCGTATCTACTACAGCGAACTCCACGGCTGGCCGGACCCGGCCAAAATTGACCCGGAAGACCCCAACTACGAGCCAGGAATTAGAGAGAGAATTATCCACTGGCGAACCAGCGAGACACATAAAATCTCCCTAAAGACCGGCATGAAGAGCTTCTTCTTCGGTCAGGTACAGCCGATGAAACTAAGCGAACCAGCCAACCAGCATTTCAGTATCTGGATTGACCGGTTCAAGAAAGAGTTTGACCCCAAACGGTTGGCGGCACCAGCCCAGCCCTACGGCGTCGACAGGATGTATGAAGAGCACTTCAGTAAAGAAGTAACCGACGACATGAGAGCAATGGTGAAGAAGACAGAAGCCGGACCGTGGGCGGGTAACCCTGATTCTTAATATAGACCAGGCCACGCTCCTGTAATCTTGGAGCGTGGCCCTACCCCCAAGTCGCCACTTAAAAGTTCCAGAAGCGGTCAAGTTCGCTATCAGGGACGTCAAATACCGTGTTCACCGGCGGTGCCGGCTCTTTGGAGAAGAACAGAGGCAAGCGGTCCATAGCCGGTGAAAACCCAGCCCTAATGTTGAAGTCATGCTCCGTTCTCATCACCGCTATGCCCAGCATAATGAAGTCATCCATACTCCAGCTCCAGCCGAACTTGGTGTTCAGCATACCGAGCACCCCGGGCATAGCCTCAGGCGCATTGAGCAGGGGCGTATGGAGGAACTGGCAGAGACCGGTGCAGTCCATAGCCGCCTGCCTTACCTGAATTTCCCGAGACACATCAACCTGCCCCCAGACCTGAGTCATGGGAACATAGCGCCAGTTCTTAGTCCAGCCCAGGTTAACGCCAACCATGTAGCCGGCACTGTGGTCAGCGCCCATTGCTGAAGTAGCCAGGGTAACACCCATGCCCTTGAGCACCCGCGGCTCGTACGCCACCATAGCCTGACCCTTCACCACCGGCACACGATTAATCCCGAGCACCTTCGCCGTAATAGCAGCACCACTACCCAGAATCTTGCCCAGATAAGTCCCTTTTTCTATCTCTCTGGCCAGCTCAATAGCTCCCTGAGCATCGCCGAACTGCTTGATTCCCGCTTCCATCGCCATAGCTATGGCAACACCGGTATCTATGGTATCAAGCCCGCAATCATCACAAATCGCCCCCAGTTCCACAATCGCATCCAGGTCATCAATCTCCAGGTTGGCACCAAAGGCCCACACCGTCTCATACTCCGGCCCCTTGCCCAGGTAATTACCGTCTTTATCCACATATGTCCGGTGACAGCGAGTAACACAGCCTGGAGAGCAGGGCAGCGTCGGCTTTCCCCCCCTCTCCTTGATAATCCTGCGCATTGTTTTCCCCGATATATTCGAGGCGCCATCAAACTGCCCATATCTGAAGTTTCTGGTGGGGAAAGCGCCCTCCTGGCTGATTATAGGTACTGCGGCAGCACTACCGTGGGCAGGCATACCCCGACCCGTATTGGGGTCATCCAGCACGGTCTTAACCCACATCTTGTTGTATTTAGAGAACTCCTGGGAATCCCCCACCGGTACCGATGGCGTTCCACTGTCGTCCACTATTATCGCCTTAACGCCTTTGCTGCCCATTACCGCCCCCAGACCGCCTCTGCCGGCGTGACGGCAGGGAATATTGTGCATATCCGTGGTGGCAACGCTGCTGTTAGCCAGCTTCATTTCACCCGCCTGACCGATACAGATGTAGCCTACTTTGTCACCATATTTCTCAGTCAGCTTAGCCACAGCAGCATTATTGCCCAGTCCCCTGAGTCCGTCGCCGGGTAAAATACTCGCCCCGTCTTTATCTATGTGAATGACATGTAACTTATCTTCCTGAGGTAGCCCCTCAATGACGATAGCCGTAATGCCCAACCGGGCCAACTTCATTCCCGCCATTCCGCCAGTGGCCGATTCCTTAATCCCACCCGTAAGCGGGCTCTTGCCCCCGATGGAAAGCCGGCCACTACAGGACGCCGGCGTACCGGTAAGCAGGCCTGGAGCCATAATCAGCTTATTCTCTTCCGCCAAGGGGTGACAAAGCGGATGTACCTCGTCAGCAACGACAGCCGATGTCAGCCCCCGGCCACCAAGTCCTGAGTACCTGCCCGGGACTTCGGTAAAAGTCGCCTTTTTCGTCGTCATATCAAATCTGAGAAACCTGCCCATACTGCCGTCCGTCCTTTCACTTTAGTCAGCTAAGCCGACCCGGCCTTCTCCTTCTCCTCACGCTCCATAGCTTCCATATCAATAAAACGGGTGGGGTTAGACACATTATTCGGGTCAAAAGCCTTTTTAATCCTTGCCAGCGGTACATGAAAGTTGGCAAATGACGGTCCCGTCACATTGACTGGCGCTGTCGCCACCTCAAACGTACTCATGCTATTCTTGGTATCGATTCCGATCTGCTCCATAGCTTCCCCCAGCACACCCTTAACCACCTCTTCTGTTTTCTCAAATGGCCCGGCGTTGTCGGCGCCAGCAAAATGACACAGGTCAAAAGTAAGGACCCACGCCGAATCGCCCTGGCCTTCCAGGTAAGGCGGGGTGTACTTATGCATGTGCTCCCAGACCGTGGGAAAGTAATCCAGGACGCTATCCAGCGTGTCCATCATTAGCCAGCCGGTCTGCATCGACCCACCGATTCGACACCACCGGGGACCCCATAAGGGTCTTGTCCTTGAATTAGCCACATAGGGAACAAACTTTTGATATACTTCGTCGGGCCAGGGTTCGCCACCGGTTTCTTCTATTATCTGCTGGAGGACCTTCTCTTCGTAATTCAGCTGCTTTTCCGAGGCAAAGCCCCAGAGACAGAGCGCAATAGTATTCGGATACTTCTGCCAGTATCCCTCCTCAAACAGCGCCCAGTACTCCTCACGAGACTTGGCGTACTCATAAGCCATGCGCTGGGGGTCAAACCTTTCCATGCTGCCCCCAATCTCCGCCTTACCAATCTCATACATGGCATCAATCATCGCCTTTTCCGTGGGGTAGTTAATAAAATACCACCGGAAGCGGTCGCTGGGCAGTTCACACTTCTTCCGGGGTCTTACCCCCTCAGTGGGTAAGAAACGAGGGCCCGGCCAGGGGTGGAGTTTAATTGCCATTCTGGTTATTATGCCCAGAGAGCCGTTATCACCCACTATAGCCTTGCGCAGGTTTCTCAGGTCTGGCCCCGGTCCCTCACCCCAGAAATGTCCCGCCCCGGGGCTAGCCAGCGAACCCGTTCTCAAGAGCTCACCATTCGGCAGGACTATCTCCGTTCCCAGTATGTTGCGGGTGGAAAACCCGGTGCGGTAGGCAGTGCCGTGCCAGCCATGCCAGGCGTGGTTAGCCAGGGCACTCATGTGACCTCCAACCAGGGGAATACCGTTATAGAGTCCCACCTTCATGGCTTCAGCCTGTACCTGGACATGGGTGACATTGGGCTCAATTATAGCACACATATTCTCTTCATCTATCTCGAGCCCGGTCATCCTTTTAAAGTCGATTATGCACCAGTAGTGCTTAGCGGCTCCCATAAGGGGAAGCATCCACCCTCCGGATATGACCGAGAAGGGAAACCTATACCTGTTGGCTAATTGCACTATTCTCTGAACGTCCTCGGTGTTCCCAGGTAAGACAACGAACTCCGGTCCCCGTTTGCGGCGCAACACGCTTACCGCAAACATGTCCCTACTGTAAGCCCGCAGTGTCGCCGGACCGTCAGAAACATACTCAGCGCCCAGGATATTAACCAGTTCCTGATATATCAGCTTATGTTTATCATCCCCCAACGGCATCTTAGGTCACCTCCATCTACGTTGCTCGCTGAACCAGTTCCACAATATCGACAACCTTCATTTTATCGCCCATGCTGGTAACGGCATCGGCAAGACTTCTTTGACACCACGGACAGGCGGTGATGATGGCTTCAGCACCGGTTTCCTTGGCTTCCTTAATCCTCTCCGTGGCGGTGAAGTTGTTGAATTCTGGATAGGCATCGATGACACCGCCACCGGCACCACAGCACCACGAATACTCCTTAATCCGGTACATTTCAGCTAATTCCACCCCAGGAATGCCCTTAATAATATCTCTGGGTGGCTCATAGACGCCCATAATGGGCTCACCGGGAACATAGAAACCCGGTGCCCCGGCCAGTCGCCGACCAAGGTGGCAGGGGTCATGATAGGTAACTCTCATCGGCAGGCTCTTGCTGAAGTTCAGCCTGCCTTCTTTCACCAAGCGGTCAATGAACTCCGTAATATGCAGAACCTCGAAATCCGCACCCTTCGGGGTGTAGAGACGTTTAATGGCATAGTAGCCATCAGAACAGGTGGTGACCACAGTCTTGACCCCGGCGTTCTTCCAGCCCTCGATGTTGTTTTCGGCGTACTTGGTAAACTCCCCCTGATAGCCCATCTGGTAGGCCCTGCCGCCACAGCAGGTTTCATCCCTGCCCATTATGCCGACATCAACACCGGCATTCTTAAGCAGGGTTACCGCATTACGGGCAACCGGCCATAGCTCCTCGTCATAACATACACGACAGCCAGCGTGGAAGACGACCTCACCCTGCTCAGCGGTAAGGTCCTTAACCTCCAGCCCCTCAGCCCACCTGCCTCTATCGGCCTTCTTGCCCATCATCATATTATCTTCTTTCCTGAGGTTATCAATGATAGGCATAAATTGAGGTAAGAGCTGGCCATCTTCAACCAATCTGGCTCTCATCTCAAGCATCACCCTCAGCGGTTCCATATCCTGAACACCCTTGCACATGGCATCGCAGCCGCCGCAGGTATTACACTTGTACATGATATCCAACAGTTCAGGGTCGTCATCGTAGGTTAAATCCCCGTCTATCAGTGCCAGCGAGACATCCATTCTGCCCTGAGAAGAATAAACATCGAAAAGGTAATACAGGTTGGACGGACAAATCTTGGCGAAGCGGGCATCCTTAACCTCCCACACATCTACCCATTTGCAGGTAGAGCATCGGGCACAGTTCCAGGCTACCTTCCTCATATCCCAGTAGTATTTTCGGTTCCAATCGTCTGTAGGTAAGGACAATACTTTCTCTTTCACCATAGCCACCGTCTCCTTCTCTATAGGCACAATTTCCCGGGGTTCATGACGTTGTTGGGATCGTAGGCATTCTTCACTATTTTAAGGACACTGGTGTAAGTAGCGGCCCGGCTGTATACCATATCGGCCCACGGCCCGTAAGGAGCGGTAAAGAAGCCGCCCATCCTGACAGCCATTTCGCTGGTGCCCAAGAAGAGGGCACGGACCAGGTTCACCTCTGTCACATCCTCTGGATTACAGTGGAAGCCAAACTGACAGAAGCAAGCTCGTGCCCGTTCCAGCGGCTGCACATACACACCGATGTCCTTTGTTGGATACCCGAATTCAGCCGCCACCTCAGACATAGCTTCGACGAACTCAGGCACTCTATTCAAAGGCGAGTGGAAGAATACGTCGTGGCAAGAGCCCTTATAGCGGAACTTCCAGTAGTCACCCTTCGGCCAGGGTTTGCGCAGCATCCCCAGTATGGTTTTCCCCAGCCCCGGGATACCGGCCACAGTACGCTGCGGCTCAAAGCGGAGTTCTGAGGCCACCTGCATAAGGGCTTCCTCCTCGTAAGCCAGCTTTTCTTCCGGAAGCCTGTGTAAAGCTGACAGGCAGAGGATTACCGTCCAGGGAGGCAGGGCCTCCCGCAGAGTTTCAAAGTCCTCAGGCCACTTCTCCGCCAAGACGGCTGCCAAGTTGAAGCTGTTAAGGACAAAACACTCGTTACCCAGCATGCGCCGCTGTATCCGGCGTACGGGCTCGACGACATCCTCAATCCGTTCGAACGGTATAAAGAATACCCTATCCATAGTGGGTAGATACTCGGCCTTTATGTTCGCCCAGGTCATAATCCCCAGCGTCCCCTGTGCTCCCAGCCATAGCCTTGCCCCTGGAATAAAGGCGTCAGGGCAAATCTGGTCTCTCATACCCTTGCTCACTGCCGTGCCAGTCCAGAACATCTCACCATCAGGCAGGACCACCTCCCCCGTGAGCATGGTCTCGCTATACTCGGTCTTGCCGATGAGTATAGGCTCCCTTTCCATAGCGCTGGTAAGCACGGACTTGGCCGGGTGAGGTAGTAATGGATTACAGACCATCAGACCCTGCTTTCCCAGTTCTTCCTGCACCTGTGCCCAGGTAACGCCAGGCTCAACCTTCACCCTTTTATTTCGGGGGTCAACCTCCAGGATTTTGTTCATCCGGCTGAGGTCAACTATAACCCCGCCCTCGCTGGGGATGCCGGCTCCGTAGAAACTGACGCCTGAAGAGCGAGGGGTTACCGGTATCAGGCATTCGTTGGCGTATTTGACTATGCGCTGGACTTCCTTCGCCTTTGCCGGATAAGCGACACAGCTCGGTCTCCTCGGCGAAACAAAACTATAGTCACGGGAATACTTCTCAAGCGTCTCGGGGTCATCAGAGACATGTTTGGGGCCGACAATCCCGGCCAGGTCCTGCTTTAGACCCATATCTTACCTCCCAATCTTGGCAGACTACCGAGTGTGGGACTAGTTTTACTTAAGGACGGCGGCGGTAAACCATACCGTGAGAATTACGAGTCTTAGCTTAGAAGCCGGCGAACTCGGTACCGCCATCGACCACAAGGGTCTGTCCCGTAACGAAATCAGCATCGTCAGAAGCGAAAAACAAGGTCGGCCCGGCTAAATCCTCCGGATACTGTGAGCGCCGGATGCAGCGTAAGGCAATCATTGCTTTATCGGCTTCCTCCTCATGCCCCTTAATACCCTCCATCTCCACACTGGCCTCGGTCAGAACGTATCCGATGGCGATGCAGTTAACACAGATATTATAGCGCCCCAGCGCCTTGGCTTCTCCCCTGGTGATGGAACAAACACCGGCCTTGGTGGTAGTGTAAGGGAGCATACCTTGATAGCCCTGGTGGACAGTCGCGGTACTAATATTGACAATCTTGCCCTTGCCCCGCTGCCTCATGTGGGGCGCCACTGCCTTGGCACACAGCCAACCCCCGACCACATTTATGTCAAAACTGTCCTTCCACTGCTCATAAGGCCAGCTATCCCAGGCTTTGTGCCCGTGTCCGCCATAGAACGCAGCATTATTGACCAGAATATCAATACCGCCGAATTCATCTACCGTCCTCTGCACCATCCTGTTGACCTGCTCCTCATCCCGTATATCTACCGCCATGGCGATAGCTCTTCCACCAGCATCCCGAATCTCCTTAGCCGTTTCCTCGACCTTGGCCAATGTCCTCTGCGCCAGCATTAACGCAGCGCCCTCCTGAGCAAACCGCAAAGATATGGCCTTACCTATCCCCTGACCACCCCCGGTAATAATAGCCACCCTGTCCTTTAGTCTCATGTCGTCCGAAACTCCTTCCACTGAAATTTAGCCACGGCTTGGGGTTGTATCAAACTACCGTTTGTTTGATAATATACCAAACCAGTTTTTCGCTGTCAAGAGAGCAGCCCGTTAAATTTCAACTGCCGTCATCCAGCCGCTTGATTTGACAAGCCTTAGCAGTAAGGCTAGTCTATCTATTAGAGACCAAGGTAAAGGCTAAATTCTGCCCGGAGGTTACCAGTGTCTGAAGCAAACGAGGCCAAACAGTCCCGCAGAGAGCAGATACTAAGCACCGCCACCAAGATTTTTTGCGAAAAGACCTATCACGGCACATCGCTTCAAGACATTGCCGACGCCGTAGGAATGCTTAAGGGCAGCCTGTACTACTACATCAGCAGTAAGGAGCAACTGCTAGCTGACATTATTCTGGATGGAGTCCATACGCTGAGTGAGGATTTGCTCCGTGTGGAGAATGCCAACCTGCCCCCGGTGGAACGGCTGAGACAGATTGTCAGGGAGCATATTAAATTCAATGCCAAGTACCGGGAATCCGGGACTCTGTTTTTAAGCGACAGGAATGTTATTTCCTCACTGGCTGCGACCGAACTGTTTGATATCTTTGACCGCCGCGACAAATTAGTGGCCAGGACCTTGAGCGAGGCGATTGAAATCGGCGCATACCGACCAATGGATGTCAAAATCGCGGCATTGGCTATAGTGGGGATGTGCAACTCAGTGCTATGGTGGTACCAGCCGTCTGGTCGTCTTTCCTGGGAGGAGATTGCCGATATTTTCTTTGACCTGGTGCACCAGGGCTTATCGGCAGAGCCCTAGCCACAACTCATTCAGCCGTGCCAACCCCTTCTCACTCCCTTCAAAAACCGTATTCCTGCCACTTCCTTTCCACCAACTCCGCCGCTTCAGGGAAATGGTGGCTGGGGATTGGCGGCAGCCTCCGCCCACCCCACTCCCCTCTCACCGGATGCGTCGTCCAGTCCACAGTAGCATCTATGAGCAACTTGCTGCCTATCCCCGAACCGTATCTCATATCAGCCCCCTCCTCAAGGGAAAGGGCCGGGTCGCTGCTGCTACCCATGTTCATGGGGTAGACCACCACGCCCCTTTCCGGGTCGACACGGGAGAGCAGAGCTCCCAGCAGTGCCCTCGGGTTATTGATATCCACGTCCTCCTCAACAACCATAATAACCTTGCCCAGGTTTACCGCTGTCTTCGAACCCCACAGAGCCGCCGCAATTTGCCTTGGCTGCCCCTGATAAGTTTTACGAATCTTCACCACAACTACAGGCATGGGTACAATATCCAGAATCCCGGGAATACCCTGCAGCTCCAGGGTGTTCCACATAATCGCCGGCAGACCTGAGAAAAAGATTACCATGTCCTCAGTAACCGTCCCAACGCCAGCCAGACTGCCCCGATAGATAGGGTCACTCCTGTAAGTAATGCCATCAACCTTAATCACCGGCCTCTCTTCCGGCTGGCTGTAGTACCCGTTTGCTTCACCGAAAGGCCCCTCCATCTCGTAGGTCGAGGGGTCTGTGGAAATGGTACCCTCCACAACTATCTCGGCTGATGCCGGTACCTCAAGCTCGGAAGTCTCACACCGGCATAGAGGCACGGGTTCCTGCATTATAGCCCCCATCGCCTCATACTCGCCTATGTTGCTGAGAGGTAAGCCAGCAGCAAATCCCATGGAGGGGTCCCAGCCATAAACCAGTGCCACCGGCATGGGCTTCCCCATCCGCTGATATTTACTGAAGTGAGCCCCCCACCCCTGGGCCGGGACCAGGAACACGCTGATTCTGTCCTTGCCCACTATCATTCCCCGGTACTGACCTACATTATACTTACCATCGTCCGGGTCTCTGGTCACGACGCCAAGCCAGGTGTTGATATAGCGCCCACCGTCGAGAGGGTGCCATTTGGGCACTGGAAGCTGAAACAGGTCTATGTCGCTCCCCTTAATGATGTTCTCCTTCACCGGGCCAGTGCTGACCCGCTCCGGCGCTACCGGCTCCTTCAACCGACGCCTCAGGAGCTGTAAAACATCTAGACGAGGAGCATCCTTGGGCAGACCTAACATAAGACCTACATAGCTGGCCTTAACGAGACCACCCATGAATAACTTCCGACACCAGGTATTCTCATACCCGATAATATTCTCGAACAGTAAAGCCGGGGCCCGCTCCGCCATCGCCTTCCGCTGAATCTCGGCTATCTCCCCATCCCAATTTACCGCGGCGCTGATTCTCTTAAGCTCACCCTCGGCTTCAAGCTTCTCTATCCACACCCTCAGGTCCTTGGACATCTGGCTCACCCTCCTTCGCTATCGCTGCCTCATATTGTAATTGGTGCAGCACCCAAGGTCAACGAGTACCCAGCCATGTGATATACTCTAGAGCAAGAGTGCCAAAAGGCAGTCAGACACACCGACGGGTTACCCCGCATGAATCACGGGGATGATGCCAAGTGCCAAAAGTAAGTATTTCCAGCGTTAAAGATAGACTCTCAACCTCCCTGGCCCGGGCGATTGAAGGGGTAGGCGGTCTATCGGTCTCAGGAGATACGGTGCTGATAAAGCCGAACCTCGTCCTGCCGGTATCCTACAAGACAGGCGAGATTACCAACCCCTACCTGGTTGAGGCTATGGTGAAGTGGTGCTTCGACCACGGCGCCCACGAGGTCATTATCGGAGAAGGCCCCGGTTACTACCAGCCGGAATCACAGCTGGTCGATTGCTTCACCAAGACAGGTATCAGCGAAGTCGCCGAGAGGACAGGTGCCCGATGGGTGCTCTTTGACGAGTACTCCTTCAGGACCTTCCGCAATGTCGCTGACTGCACGCCCGGCGAATTCAGGATTACCACCTACGCCTTCGACTGCGACAAAATCATAAACATGCCGGTTATGAAGACCCACTACCTGACCACTGTCACCCTGGCTATGAAAAACCTGAAGGGATGCCTCAAGCGGGAGGACAAGCCCAGATTTCACCATATAGACCTGCATCGAGCCATTGTCGAGCTCAACAAGATAATAAGACCATCCCTGAACGTGGTTGACGGCACTGCCGCTTTAGAGCCAGGCCCTGGGGCCATTGTCCTCAGTGAAGACGTTGTCGCCGCCGACTCTGTCTCCTGCGCCCTGATGAGCATCGACCCACACCGGGTCAAAACTGTCCTGCTCGGTGCTGAGGCCGGACTGGGAGAGATGGATATGACCAAGATGGACATCTGCGGAGAGGAACTGGAGCGATTGAAAGTCAAAGTGGCTGTCCCGAAGGAGGAACTCGGGCGAAGGTTCCCTTTACTGGAGCTAATTGGAGCGGAAAAGGCCTGCAGCGGCTGCTTAATACCACTGTTTTCGGCACTGTCTTTTCTTGAAGAAGGCACGCAGATGAAAAGAGCCTTGAGAATTGTCGTTGGCATAGAACCCGATATCACAGGAGAGGGAGACTATATCCTTATCGGGGACTGTACCAGAGCCTGCTGGGAAAGGGGAACATACCTGGAGGGATGCCCACCTGATAGGGAAGACCTCGTCCGCCTGCTCCGACAAAGGCAACAAGCTTGACACCACGCTTCGCTGAGCAGTAAACTGCTGATACATAGTTGCCACAAAATATCAATGAGGGAAGGAAATAGTGGCTAAAGTACTTGTGGTCAATCCAGACGAATGCACCGGTTGTGGAGCCTGCGAGATGGCCTGCTCGATGAGAAACGTTGGCGAGTTCAACCCGTCTCGCTCGAGGATTCAGGTCATCAGCTTCCAACCTGACTTCTTTCGCTGCCCTGTAGTATGCCTGCAATGTTATGAGCCGCCATGCGCTGATATATGCCCTACAGACGCAATCACCAGAGACGAGGCGACCGGCGTAGTCAAGGTAGCCAAAGAAAAGTGCAACGGGTGCCGGATGTGCGAAGAGGCCTGCCCCTTCGGTGTTATCTTCTTTTCGGAACTGGAGCAGAAGGCGGTAAAATGCGAGCTTTGCGACGGTGACCCTCAGTGCGTAGTCTTCTGCTCAACCAAAGCCCTGGAGTTCAAAGAACCAGAAGCCAAAACGGCCGACAAGAGAAAGCAACTGGCGGAAAAACTGAAGGAAGTGTACGAACTCCAGGCGGTATACTATCAACTCGAAGCCGCTGGAGGCAAAAGCGGCAGCCGCTGAATCATGGTCGCGACTATCAGTCGATTGACCATCCCGTAGCGCACATCTCGTGGAGGTTAGTAATATGTACGGTTGGATGGGAACGATACTGAGCATAGACCTCTCCTCGGGGAAGATAGAAAAGGAACCCCTGAGCGACAGGCTGCGATTGAACTATGTGGGTGGGCGGGGCATCAACTCCAGAATCCTTTACGACAGTGTCAGAGCGGATGTTGAGCCTCTCAGCCCGGAGAATACGCTCATTTTTGGCACCGGTACTGTAGTTGGAACCGTCGCCCCTTCAGCCGGGAGGATTACAGTAACCGCCAAGTCGCCCCTGACCGGCATACTGGGCGACGGCAACGCCGGCGGGCAGTTCTCAGTGGAGATGAAGCGGGCTGGCTACGACCACATCGTGTTTACCGGAAAGGCAGAAAAACCGGTATACCTGTGGGTTGACAACGACCA
The DNA here is from genome assembly GCA_964570635.1 of uncultured Dehalococcoidales bacterium. Lineage (GTDB taxonomy): Bacteria > Chloroflexota > Dehalococcoidia > Dehalococcoidales > CAYYQY01 > CAYYQY01. Next base: position 4,574 of record CAZMZA010000018.1, on the reverse strand, counting down.
TATTGAGCTCAGGCCAGCTGACCACCTGTGGGGTAAGACTACCTCGGAGACCGAGGCAGTCATTCATAGAGAGCTCGGCGACCCGATGATTAAGATTGCGTCCATAGGGCCAGCCGGGGAGAGGCTGGTGAAATACGCTTGCGTAGTTTTTGAACTTTGTCATGTCGCGGGTAGAACGGGTATGGGAACCGTGATGGGCTCCAAGAACCTGAAGGCAGTGGCAGTAAGAGGTAACAAGGGAGTAAAGGTCGCCCATCCCGGACCCTTTATGAGGCTGTCACAGAGCCTCCATGAGAGGATTATCAGTAACCCCCTGTACAAGGGTCTGGCCTACTACGGCACACCCTACTTCACCGTGGGGCAGTACAAAATGGGCTGGCTCACCATCAGGAATTCTCAAACCAACGAATGGCCAGAGGTGCTGAAACTGGGGCACAGGGCGCTGAAGAAGGACTATTTCGTCAAAACGCTCGCCTGCACTGCCTGTCCCCGCCACTGCAACCAGGCATGGGTCGTCAAGGACGGTCCCTATGCCGGCTCACGCGGCGCCAAGATTGAGTATGGCGCCATAGCTGGCCTGGGACATGGGTGCATTATTACGGACTTCGCTGCCGTAGCCACGATGAGCCATCTATGCGATGAGTACGGGATAGATGTCAACGATATGGGCTCCGTCTTAAATGTCATCATGGAGTGGTATGAGAAGGGGATAATAACCAAAGATGATACCGACGGCATCGAACTCAGCTGGGGTAATGCCGAGGCAGCCATTGAAGTGATTCATAAGGTGGCGAAGAAAGAAGGGTTCGGTAAACTGCTCGCAGAGGGCTCGATAAGAGCTGCCCAGCAAATTGGCCGGGGTGCCGAGAAATATATTGCGGTACACTCAAAAGGTCTGACCTACGGTATGGATGATGTCAGGGCGATAAAAGGGTATGCCCTGAATCTAGCTACATCAACCAGAGGTGCCGACCACCTGAGGGGTATGACCGGTCTGGAGATGATACCAATAGCCTCCACACCTGAGCTGCTTGAGAAGCGGTTTGGCACGGCTGAAGCCGGTATCCCCACCTCATATAAGAAAGCACCCCTCGTGGTTTACACCCAGAATCTGTGTACTCTGGCCGACTGCCTTGAGATATGTAAGTACAACACCGAGTTTCAAGGCGAGGCGATGAACATCGAAGATATCGCCGGCCTGTTTTCCCTGGCAACCGGGGTAGAAATGGACGAGAAGGCCATATCCACCGCCGCCGACAGGATTTACGCCGTCGAGAGAGCCTTCCTCATCAGAGAAGGGATTACCAGGAAGGACGACCGGCTAGAAGGAAAATGGGGTAGTGAGCCGATAGCCGGTGGTCCCTGCGACGGTGAGAGAATCCACGCTGACAAGTTTGATAAAATGCTGGACGAGTACTACCAGTTGAGGGGTTGGGATACAAACGGAATACCGACTGCTGCCACGTTGTCGGCACTGGGATTAGAAGACGTCAACGAGGACATCAAGGGGAAACGAACGGCATAAGCAGCCCGGAGTCAGCTTTGTCTCCTCAGGGTTACCAGCTATAGGTAAGCCCCTGCCACTGACGAAAGGCCTCTTCCCTCAGCCTCCCTCCAATCTGCCGTTTCTCCTTCTCCAGGTACTGGACAGCTGGCTCGGACAACTCAGGTGGATATGCCCCCGTCAAATAGTGCTCCTCGGTCATCGTCAGGCCCAGGTTCTGGCACTGCTCCCTTAACTGCTCGTACTCATCGCCCTCGACATTGCGAAAGTCAGATATGCGATAGTACGGGATAAACGGGGGCAGCGCAAAGGAAACCCTGGCCACAAAGATAATCCTGACCTTCTTTATGTACTCCTTCTCAACCTCTTCGTCTAAGAAGGGTATAGCCTCCTCCCTGGCAAACCCCTCCTTCTCCAGCAACTCCAGCAAGTTGCTCATCCGCCACAGGTAGCGTGGCCCGGGCATGGAAAGTATGCCTCGAACAAGCAACTCATTATGCGGCCTGGTCACGACCCTATCATACAGGGCGAAAAGCTTTCGGCACAGTTCGTCCGTCCCACCTGAAGCACGGTAACGGTAGTCTTCCCCCTCTCTCTCTACCAGTCCCTGCGCTACCAGCACAGCTATCGCCCGGTCCAGCAGAGCTTGACCCTCTGGCACCGCTCTGCTAATATCGTTATACGTAGAAGGTGCTGGAGCGCTAATAAGATACTTCAGAACTCGTACCAATGTCGGTAGATTAGACATAGTAGTAATGCCCAGGAGGTAAATAAATTGACCCAATCCCCCGCTAATGAATCTTACACCAACAGTAACCGGGGTTCAACTTTCGACCTTGAGAGCTATCAGCCTATCCCTGTAGCCTACCAGCTCAGAGGCTCAATCCTGCAAAGAATTCGCACCGGAAGACCCATCCTGCCCCAAATCGACGGCAGGGAGGAAACAAAGGCCGATGTGATAAGAGCGCTCCTTTCCGGGGCGCACCCGTACCTGGTCTCAGAGGAAGGTACCGGCAAGACCCGCCTGGCCAGGTCCCTCACCAGCCTTCTCCCCCAAATACCAGTCGTCAAAGGCTGCCCCTACCACGATGACCCGAAGTGGTCGCCTGAGTGGCTATGCCCCAAGTGCCGGGCCAGCAAGAACCCAGCCAAGGAATTTGGCATCGGCTTCCTCCCGGGGTCAAAAAGGTTCTCACGTATCCAGGGCAACGAGTATACTAACGAGGCCAAGCTTCTAGGTCTGAAGGACATCCAGGCCATCGCCCAGGGTAAAACTCCCTCAGACCCGCAGGTCTTCACCGGAACCGGTGTCTTCAGAGCCAACCGGGGCATACTATTCGTTGATGAATTGCCCGCGGTCAGAACCAAGGTCCAGGTCTTGCTCCACCCCATTCTGGAAGAGAAGAAGGCTATACTGGAAGAGTACAACTGGGAGCACCCCCTCGACCTCGTGCTGATAGCCACGGGTAATCCCATGGGATTTGCCCACGTCAATGAAATCCCCAGGCCACTGCTGGACAGGCTGGAACCCGTGTATATGGACCTCCCCGATGCAGATGTTGAAAAGGAGATAATGCTCAAGGAGACCTTCAGGGTAAGGCTCGGACAAGAGTTAGACCCCCAGGACAGCGAGCTGCCTCCCCTCGGCCTGGAGGACATAGTCAGGAAGGTAGCCGCCCCCTGGTGGATAATAGACATTCTGAGCAAAGCGGTCAGATACAGCCGGATTTGTCCCTATGTTGAGAAGAAGGCGAGCATAAGGGCAAGCAACAGAGCCCTCGACCACACCTATGCCAGCATTGAAATGGAAAACAGGCAGGTGGCTAACGTCCGCCATGCTTACTACGGCCTGAGATTGGCCCTGAGGGCCAGGGTAGGGCTGAGGGCTGACCTTATAGAGTTCGACAATCCGAAAAAGACGTTCCTTCTCGGAGACCGGCTGACCGAGGACTTTATCTGGAACGCCTTTGAGGATATGCACAGTGAAGCCCGTCTGCTGGGCAATGGTGATATGCGAAAACTCGGGCTTGAATTGGGCTCACTGCTCCCTGCCTTAGAGATGCACACCTCTTCCGGCCGAGCGCCCTCACCAATTATCTCTCAACATCTTCTTTCTCAATACAACACAGTAAATAGAGCCGTACAATGGATGAAACAGGCCGCCAGCAACAGGGTGAACCACGATATTATAAATGAGCCTGACAGGAAAATATATGACAGCGACGACAGCGAGGTGGCAGAAGAGCTAAACTACTCCGCCCTGGAGACACTGGCTAACCTCTGCGTGCACGATGGGAGTTTGGACGAAATGGGTGCTGGCCCGGTCTTTATTGCCAGCAAGTTCAAGGGGTAGCCATGGAATTTCAGCCCTGCACAAGATGCAGCATCAGACCGCCGAGTGACTTCCTGCGGGACATCGCTTACTCCAAGAAGCGCTCCGTCCAGGATATCCTGAGGCAGGCCCAGCAAGACGAAGACAGCCCCCTGTACGAGGCGGCGAGCAAGCACGCCACTCAAAGGCAGCAAGAGGATGAAGAGAAGCTAAAGCAGTACGAGGCAGAACTTCAGCAACTCGAGGAGAACGCTTCTTATGACGCACTGGACAAAATCATACAGGGTGAGGAGATAGACGAAATTACGGAGCAGATGCTTGACGATGAAGAAAGGCAGGACCTGCAGGAGAAAATAAGAGCCTTAAAATGGAAACCCGAAGGCATGAACGAGGAGGATATTAAGCAAGCTCTGGAGGAATACGAAAAGCAGGGCTACATTGAAATCCACGAAGGTAATATCACGATAACATCAATCGGGGCCAGGAGACTGGCCACCAATGCCTTAGAGAAAATACTGGGAAGCCTGGGCAGGACGGACATCGGCGTCCATTCCATTGAAGAGACAGGCTTCGGTTCAGAGCTGGCGACATATACCAGGCCCTATGAGGCCGGGGACGATTATTCGCTGGTCAATATCGAACGGACAGCCCTCAACGCTCTGGAAAGAACTGGCCGAATTGAGCTAGAACTCGATGACTTCGAAGTCAATGAGGAAATCCACCACTCAAGCTTATCCG
>CAZMZA010000017.1:0-20701 GCA_964570635.1 uncultured Dehalococcoidales bacterium | reverse complement strand
TTGCTCTCCATCAACGTTGACCAGCTGTGCCCCCAGAGTCCTCACCTTTTCCGTAACGAGCTGTCCGAGAATCTGCAGTGGATAGGCAGCTCCGGTGGGGTGATACTGCATGGTGTCAACAAAAATCAGCTCGGCACCGACCCGGTAAGCCAGCACCAGTCCGTCGGCAGTAGCCCCGTAGTGGTTGGTAGTGGGGAACCCCTGAATGTGCAACCGCCCCAGGCCACCGGTGGCTATAACCACGGACTTGGCCCGGACCCGGACCAGCTCGTTGGTCTCCAGGTTTACCAGTATAGCACCAGCTATCTTTCCCTTGTTGTCCATTATCAGCTCTATCGCTGGTGAGAATTCCAGATAGTCTATCTTTCTGTTCCTGATTTCATCACGCAGGACGCGCATTTCCTCGAGGCCGGTATAATCGCGTGCCGAGTGCAACCGCAGCCTCGACGCACCGCCACCGGATAGCTCGTGCATGGCTCCGTCCGGTCCCTTGTCCCAGTTAACCCCCAGCTTTTCCAGCCACTTAATAACCGACGGCGCATCCTTTACCAATGCCTCTACCAGCTCAGGTATATTTGCGAAATGCCCCCCGCCCACCGTATCCAGGTAATGAATAGTCGGGGAATCTTCGGGCCTGTCGGCGGCCTGCGTCCCGGCCTGAGCGCCTACGGTATTGGCATCGCCCAGACGCAGCTTCGTCGCCATGAGGACACTGGCTCCATTCTCCTGGGCTAAAAGGGCAGCCGAAGCTCCAGCCCCTCCGCCACCGATTACCAGTACGTCCACGTCATAATCGATATCGCTAAGGTCAATCTTGTCCGGGTCAATGCGGCTGCTACCCTCAAGCAAGTCAGCCAGCTCGTCAGGGGTATAATCACCCTTGTTGGGGCCTAACTGTAACTGACGCATGGTCCCGGCGATATAGTCAGGGTGGTTTTGTTCCAGCAAGGGTGTCTTTTCCTCTGCGCTGAGGCGAGGAAATTGCTCCTCTAGCCGCCTCTCCCTGGTGGCTTCCACTTTACGGATGCTTTCTTCCATATAGGCTGGATACATTTCAGTTTTACCTCGTTCCGGTATCTTTAGTAAGCCGGCTCTATATCGCGCTCGGCATACTGACGGCGCAGCTCACTCTCGTCCGCCTTCTTCAACTTTTCCATCTCAGCATCAAACTTACCGGCCTCTATCTCAGCTATCCTCTTGTCAAGGTGCTTGGAGACCGGTGCCAGGTAACGACCGTAAAGACGACGGCACAGGATACCTATATTATAGGGCACCAGTCCCTGAGGGCAGCGGGCAGCACACAGGCCACACATTATGCAGTCAAAGGACTTATTCGCTACCTCTCGGATATCACCCCTCAGGGCATCAGACATAAACCACATAACCTCGAGCTCCTGAGGGCAGGTCTTGGTGCAGGTATTACAGCCAAAGCATTTTATCAGGTCTGGATACAGGGAAAGCACCTGCTCACCCGTAGCTTCTATTTCTTCCAGGTCGTAAATAGTCCTGGCTGCCGGGAAGAACGGTACCTGTACCAGGTACATGTCCTGTTCCACAGTCTTCTGACAGGCAAGGTCAAATCTTAGCTGAGGGTCATTTTTCAGGTTATAAACCGTGGCGCAGGCACCACAGAACCCAGCACGGCACCCGCAGCCCCGAATCATCCTGTAGCCGCAATATTCCAGCGCCGTCAGGATGGTAAGCCCTTCAGGAACCTGATAGTGCTTGCCCATAATGTAGATATTAACCATTCGGGCTGCTTCAGCCATTCTTCACCTCAAACTTAGAGGACTGCCTCCTTGTGCCGAGCACCATGACATTGCAGGTTAACGGCCACCGGCAGGCTGGCGATATGGGCGGGAAAGACTTCAACGTGAACGGCAAGGGCGGTAATCCGACCGCCATATCCCATTGGTCCGATGCCGAGGTTATTAACCCGATGTAAAATCTGCTCCTCCAGTTCAGCAACTTCGGCGTCAGGGCTGGGCTCACCCACCTTCCGCAGCAGCGCCTTCTTGGCCAGCAAGGTAGCCTTCTCCACCGTACCCCCAATACCGACACCAACAATAACGGGGGGGCAGGGATTACTGCCTGCCTCATCCACCGCCTTGACCACAAAGTCTACCACTCCCTCCCGACCGCGTGCCGGGGGCAGCATAGCTAGGCGGGCCATGTTCTCGGCCCCGCCACCCTTGGACATCACCGTAATTTTGAGCCTGTCCCCGGGGACAATATCGGTGTGAATCACCGCTGGCGTGTTATCCTTGGTATTGGTTCGGGTAGAATGAGGTTGGCACACCATTGACTTACGCAGGTAACCTTCATTATATCCCTGCCGCACCCCCTCATTCACCGCATCGTAGAGGTCACCGCCCACAATGTGGGCATCCTGCCCTAATTCGAGGAAGACCACCGCCGTACCGGTATCCTGGCACAATGGTGTCCCTTCCCTGTTGGAAATATCAGCATTCTCCAGTAGACGGTCAATTACCTCGCGCCCGACGGGGGACTCTTCATTCTCCCTTGCCCGTTTGAGAGCCTCCAGGACATCGTCAGGCAGAAAGAGGTTGGCCTCCTGGCAGAGACGGGATACCGTCTTGGTTATTTCCTGCGTCTCTATATCTCTCACGCTGGTTAGCCTTCCTCCAGCACAGCGGGGCGGCTCAGCTACTCACCCTGCGCTATTAGCTCTCTCAGGGCAACTACCATTTGCGGTCCGTCAATCTTCATCGGGCATCTCACCTTACATCGGCCACAAGTAAGACAGGTATAAGCCAGCGAAGCCGCCTTCTCTATATCCTTGGTAAGCAGCGCCGCCCAGACAGCACCACAGGCAGCGAAATACTTGTCGCCAAAATGACCGGCAGTTACGGCAAAGACCGGGCACTCGTAGAGACAGCCACCGCACCTTAAGCAATATAGTGCCTGGCGCAGTATCGGGTGCTTGGCCAGTTCAGTTCTCCCCGCATCCATAAAGACAACGTGGAACTCCCGGGGACCGTGAACGCCGTAGGTGGTTACCTTCTCGATGTCACCGGTCTTGCTGGGCCCTGACACCAGGCTTACATAGGAGGGGACAGTGTAGTTAGCATATCTCCAGGTTACCTCGGCGACCTTATTGGCGTCGCCCAGGGTTGGGACTAATTTCTCCATGCCGACAAGCGCAATATGAACCGGCGGGGCGCTGGTAGCCAGGCGGATATTCCCCTCATTTTCGATGAGGAACAGCGTGCCCGTGTCAGCGGCGACCACATTGGCACCGCTCATACCGATATCCGCCTCGAAGTATTTCTCTCTGAGCAGCTTCCTAGCTGTTGCCACCAGCGTCTCTATATCCGTGGAAAGCTCCTGACCCGTTATCTTGGAGAAAAGCTGGGCAACATCCTCCCTGGGCACGTGAATTGCCGGCGAAAGGATGTGCATGGGTCTCGAGCCCAACTTCTGGATAATAAACTCACCCAAGTCGGTTTCGTAAACCTCGTTGCCATGTTCCTCCAGGTGCTCCCGTAACTCAATTTCCTCCCCGGTCATGCTTTTACCTTTGACAATCAGCTTGCCGGTCCCCACCAGCTCGTTGATAATCTTCAAGGCGTCTTCAGCCGTCTTGGCTATATAGGCTTTGCCCTTATTTGACTCGATAGCCTCACATGCCTGCTGGGCGAGTTTCTCCATCTCACCGACTGCCTTCTCTTTTATCTCCCTGACTTCCTCCGCCATCTTAATCGTGTGAGGGAATTTTTTGAGGGCGGTATTGGTATTTGCCCTGTAGCTGGCGATGGCTCGGGATAGGGCAGTCCTTATCCTCTCATTATGGGCGGCATCCATTATTTCTTTCTTATAATCCGAAAAAACCGACATCCTCTTTACACCTCCATAGCCATCGCCACGACCTGCGCCAGGTCGAGGACTTCTACATCCTCGATTTTCGATTCTTTCAGCCCGTCCTTGAGCTGCATGATACATCCCGGGCAGTGAGTAACAATAATCTGGGCTCCGGTTTCAACGAGTTCTTTAGCCCTGTTCACCGCCAGAATCTCGCTTAGCTCGGGGAAGACGGCTTCAAATCCGCCGCCGCCCCCGCAGCACGTCGCCCACTCTCCACACGTCCACTCCGTTTCCACCAGCTCAATACCCTTGATAGCCCGGAGTATCTGACGCGGTTCCTCTATAAGTCCCAGGTAACGGGCAAGCTGGCACGGGTCATGATAACTAACTTTGGCTTCCCTGGGGAATCGCAGTTCTCGGGTTCCGATATGCTGCAGGACAACTTCTATAAAGTGTCTTACCTCTAAATCATAGCCTTCAATATAGCTGGGCAACAGTTCACGGAGGGCATAGGTGCAGGAGGGAACAATACCGATGACTCGCTTCACCCCGCGGGACTTGAGCCGGTCATACACCTGGCGAGCATTCTGCCTGAAGTCTTTCCGCAGCCCGATATAGTGCAGTATTCCCCCGCAGCACGGCTCATCCTCAGCGAGATAGCCAAACTCAACCCCAAGGTTATTCAGCACCTTTACAGCGTCTTTCAGGGGTTGACCGGTAGAGTCTTTCCCCTTTGCCGCTACCTTGCGGTACATACCGGCCAGGTCAATCCCCAGCTTCTTCTGAAAACCGGCGATGCCCATCGGCAGTTCAGCCCCGAGGCTGCTCTTGTCCATCTTTCGCATGAGGGACATGAGCGACTCCAGTTCGTTGCTATACTGATATCCGCACCCGGCAAAGAATATGGTATCCGCCTCTTTGGGTAGGTTGAGACCTTCAGCCCACTTTGCCCCTGCCCCCTTGGAGGCACCTAATATATTGTGTTTGGAGATAACATTATCTGCCATGTACGCCAAGCCCGGAGGAATCAGCGCCTTCATTTTCCCGGTCATTACCTTTTTACCCCTTTCTGCTGCAATAACCCCGGGATATCACTGGGCTTCTCAGCCACCGGCACTCCAGCCAACGTTAAAGCTTCAATCTTGGATTTAGCTGTGCCTACATTTCCCATCACTATTGCCCCGGCATGCCCCATGTGTTTCTCCGGCGGAGCTAATCTCCCCGCAATATAGGCTACCACCGGTTTGGGGTAATTTTTCTCCCTGATGTATCTGGCGGCTAATTCCTCGTCACTACCGCCTATCTCACCTATCAGAACCACGCCACTCGTTTCTTCGTCATCCTTGAACATTTCAAGGAGTGAGATGAAATCCAGCCCCACGATAGGGTCGCCGCCTAAACCCACGCATGTACTCTGACCCAGTTCGACCTCAGTAATGTGCCAGGCAATCTCATAGGTCAGGGTTCCGCTTCTCGAGGCGATACCAACGACACCAGGGCTGAAGATGTTGTTGGGCATAATACCAATCTTCATCTTGATTGAGGGCCTGATTAGTCCAGGTGTATTTGGTCCAACAATTATTACGTCACCCTTCTTGTTTGCTTCGGCAATAAATTCAATACTATCCTTTTGAGGGATACCTTCGGTAATAACCACCACTGTCTTTATACCGGCACCGATAGCTTCAAGGACAGCGCCTCGGGCATAGGGAGCCGGAACGAATACGATAGACACATCAGCACCGTGTTTAACCACTGCCTCAGAGACACTGTTATAAACGGGCACACCTTGAATTAGCTCCCCCCCTTTGCCTGGAGTGACACCGGCAACTATCCTCGTACCGTAGCCGAGCATTAATGTGGTATGAACTGTTCCCTCGCGCCCGGTGATACCCTGAACCAAAACCTTTGAATCTTTATCGATAATACTTCGCAAGTCGGTATCCTATAGTTTCAGAACTTCGCCTAGAGCCCTTTCCATATTGCGGTAAGTGCTAATCCCAGCCTGATACAATATCCGAACTCCCTGCTCTTCGTTCGTTCCCATCATCCTCACCACTATAGGCTTCTTCACGCGACACGCATTGAGCCCTTCTACAATCCCCTGGGCAACTATGTCACACCTGGTTATGCCACCAACAATATTCATCAGCACTGCTTTTACTTCTGGCTTGGACATGACTAGGATAACGCCTTCCTTGATGACCTGGGTTTGAGCACCACCCCCAACATCAAGGAAGTTGGCCGGTCGGCCACCAAATAGCTGGACGAGGTCTATAGTTGACATAACAAGACCAGCACCGTTACCTATGATACCTATATCCCCATCCAAGTCTACGTAGGCTAGTTTCCGCTTTCTGGCTTCAGTTTCCCTGGGCGTATCTCCTACTCTACGGACTCTGCGACGCCCAAATTCGGGATGCCGGAATAGGGCATTATCATCCAGTATCATCCTGGCATCGGCGGCTACATACTTACCCGTGGCCATCTGGCATAAGGGATTTACCTCAACCAGCTGAGCATCGTAGTCCATGGCTACTTTATAAAGCGTACTGAGGGCTGAAGCAAAATTGCTCTTTTCCTTATCACCGATACTGAATCGGCTTACCATCCCCATGGCATCAACCGTGCTGAAACCCTTCCCAGGGTCAACACGGTGATACGATATGCTATCTGGATCTTTTGCGGCTATTTCTTCAATATCAATGCCGCCGCTGTGGCAGGCCAGTACGACGTATCTCTTGGCTTGTCTATCTACAGTTACCGAGGCGAAGGACCGTTTAACTATTTCCAGCTTTTCTTCAACTAATAACTTGCTTATTTTGATTCCCTTAACGGTGCTGCCAATAAGTTTTGAAGCAATACCCTTGGCCTCGATAGCATCGTCAGCAAATTCTATGCCACCAGCCAGACGCCGACCGGATACCAGTATCTGTGACTTTATTGCTACCGGTTTACCTATTTTCCGAGATACTGCTTCAGCTTCCTCCGGGCTACGGGTAATATAGCCTCTGGGAATCAGTATCCCGTACTTCTTCAATATCCTTTTGGATTCGTACTCGAAAAGCCTCAATTTGACCTTTACTCGGCTGAATTACACTGTCTGATGATACCTAGGTTGGTATGATACCGTGCTTCTTTTCGGGTCTATCCTCTACCTTCTCCATTGCCAGCTCCAGGGCTGCGATAAGCCTGGGTCTGGTTTCGATCGGGTCAATCACATCATCAACATGCAGGTGCTCGGCAGCCCGATAAGGATTGGCAAATTCCTTTCGGTATTGCTCTATCTTCTCCTGGAGCAGTTTTTCTTGGTCCGCTGCCTCGGCTAATTCTTTCCTGAATATTACTTCGGCAGCCGCCTCGGCTCCCATCACAGCCAGTTCCGTGGTGGGCCAGGAGAATACAGCATCAGCCCCCAAATCTTTACTGCACATGCCAAGATAAGAGCCTCCGTATGCCTTTCTGATAGTGACGGTTATCTTCGGCACCGTAGCCTCCGAGTAGGCGTAAAGCATCTTAGCCCCGTGCCTGATTATTCCACCCCATTCCTGGTCCGTACCCGGGAGATATCCCGGCACGTCAACGAAGTTGATAACCGGGATATTGAAGGCGTCGCAGAACCTGATGAACCGTGAAGCCTTATCGCAGGCATCAATATCCAGAGACCCTGCCTTGACCATCGGCTGATTAGCTATTACGCCCACCGTCCACCCGTTAAGTCTGGTAAAGCAGGTAATTATATTGGTGGCAAAAATAGGGAACAGCTCAAAATAGTTCTCTCCGCCGTCCTGCCTCTGGTCGAACACCCTCTCGATTACCTTGTGCATATCATATGACTTCCTCGGATTAGCCGGCACCAGGTCAAAAAGCTCGGCATCTGTCCTGCCCGGAGAGTCTCCCCAATCAATTCTGGGGGGTCTTTCTCTGTTGCTCGATGGCAGGTAGCTCAGTAGCTCCCTTATACTCTGCAGACATTCAGCCTCACTATCCTCGGAACGACAGACCACTCCTGCCTGCCTCTGGGCCACAACGGCACCGCCAAGCTCCTCCTCGCTAATCTCCTGCCCCATCACCGCCTTGACTACTCTCGGGCCGGTGATAAAGGCATAACTTATACCTTTAACCATGAATATGAAGTCCATCAGCGCCGGAGAGTAAACGGCACCCCCGGCACACGGACCAATAATAGCGCATATCTGAGGAATCACCCCGGAGGCTAATGTGTTCCTGTAGAAGAGCTGACCGTAGCCGGACAGGGCATCGACACCATCCTGGATTCTGGCCCCCCCGGAATCATTTATGCCGATGAGGGGACAGCCCATTTTCATGGCACTGTCCACTACATTACATATCTTTTTGGAGTGTATTTCTGATAGTGTCCCTCCGGCACTGGTGAAGTCCTGAGAGAAGATGTAGACTCTTCTACCGTTGATTTCTCCATATCCGGTAACTACTGCGTCTGACGGCACCCCTGTGTCTGAAGCTGCTGTCCGACCCTTGGCATACATGCCAATCTCACGAAATGTCCCTTTATCCAGAAGCAGGGCAATCCGCTCGCGTGCCGTCAACTTGCCGCGCTTCTTCTGTCTTTCCACACTCTCCGCTCCCCCCATCTCCTCAATCTTGCCGCTACGTTCCCGTAACTCAGCTAGTAACTTGTCTTTGATTTGCTTATCTTCGTCTTCCATTTATCCCCCCGGCTCCACGATTTCGAGTAACACCTTTGTCCCCCTGGGATGTAGAAAGGCAATCTTGGTATTCTCAACGCCTCTTCTTGACTCCTCGTCAACCAGTGGAATCCCTTCCCTCTTTAGCTTTTCTAGAGCGCTGGCAATGTCATTAACCTCCAGAGCTAGGTGGTGTAGCCCTTCCCCCCTTTTCTCAATGTGCTTGGCGATTGGTCCCTCGGGGTCAGTGGTCTCTATTAACTCGATTTTGGTCTCGCCTACCGGGATAATAGCGGTTCTCGCCTTCTGCTCTTCCAGAACCTCTATCCCTTTGACCTCCAGCCCCAGCACTTCGGTATAGAGCTTTACTGCGTCTTCAATGCTGTTAACGGCAATGCCAATATGGTTAACCTTCTTTATCACGGCTCTTCTCGGACAGGTTGGTTTCGATGAAATTCACTATCTCGTCTAGAGGTGTCCCCGGACCGAATATCTCGGCAATACCAGCCTTTTTCAGCTTGGGAATATCCTTCTTGGGTATGATGCCACCGCCTATAATCAGAATGTCGTTACCGCCCTTCTCTCTGATGAGTTCAGCCGTCTTCGGGAACAAGACCATGTGAGCCCCCGACAGGCAATCCAGACCGACCACATCTACATCTTCCTGGATGGCAGCCTCGGCAATTTGCTCCGGTGTCAAGCGTAGCCCAAGATAGATTACCTCCATACCGGCATCCCTCAACCCCCTGGCTACTACCTTGACCCCTCTATCATGGCCATCAAGTCCAGGTTTACTTATCAGGACTCGTATTCTCCTCTCACCCACGGTAAGCACTCCTCGGTCTAGAGTATACTTGGCTCATGGTACTCGCCAAAGACATCACGCAGGGCGTCGCTTATTTCGCCCACGGTGGCATGAGCCTTAACCGCCTCAATCAGGACTGGCATAATATTCTCGTCAGTGCTAGCCACGGCCCGTACTCTATCCAGCACCTGACTTACCTTCCGACTATCTCTTTCCCGCCGTAACTTTTTTAACCCTTCTGCCTGCTTTTGCTCAACTTCCATACCAATCTCTAAAGTCTCTGGCCAATGCGCCTCTTCGGTTACAAACATATTAACACCGACAACGACCTGTTCACCAGAGTCCACGGCTCTTTGATAGTTATAGGCGGCGGTGGCGATTTCCCGCTGGATATAGCCCCTCTCTATTGCCTTTAGCGCCCCGCCCATGTTGTCGATTTCGTTGATATATGCCATCGCCTTATTCTCTATCTCGCCGGTTAACTGCTCGACATAGTATGCACCCCCTAGTGGATCAACCGTATCGACGACGCCGCTCTCGTAGGCAATGATTTGCTGAGTTCTCAGGGCAACCTGTACTGCCTGCTCACTGGGCAAAGCCAGAGCTTCGTCAAACGAGTTAGTGTGCAGTGATTGGCAGCCGCCCAATACCGCAGCCAGGGCCTGCAAGGTTACTCTTACCACGTTATTCAGCGGCTGCTGCTCGGTCAAGGTGAACCCGTCTGTCTGAACGTGATACCTTAACATCATAGACTTGGGGTTCTTGGCGCCGAACCTCTCCTTCATTATCCTAGCCCACATACGGCGTAGAGCCCGGAACTTGGCGACCTCCTCGAGAACATTGGTGTAGGCAGCGAAGAAGAAGGAAAATTGTGGGGCAAAGGTATCAACATCCATCCCCCTATCCATCATAGCCTGAACATAGGCAATCCCGTTCGCCAGGGTAAAGCCGGCTTCCTGAGCCGCGGTAGCACCGGCCTCGCGCATATGATAGCCACTGATACTTATCGAGTTCCACTGCGGCAGCTTATCAGCACAATAAGCACATATGTCAGTAACCAATCGCATAGACGCTGCCGGGGCAAAGATGTAGGTGTTCCTGGCTATGTATTCCTTCAATATGTCATTCTGGACGGTTCCCCTGAGCTTACTTGTGTCCGCCCCTTGCTTTTCGGCAGCCGCAATATACATAGCCAGTATAATCGGTGCCGTGGCGTTTATTGTCATCGAGGTACTCACCTCAGCCAGGGGGATGCCATCCCAGAGCCTCTCCATATCCTGAAGTGAGTCTACAGCAACGCCACATTTGCCAACTTCTCCTGTAGATAGGGGGTGGTCTGAATCATATCCCTCTTGTGTGGGCAAATGGAAGGCAACACTGAACCCGTTCTGGCCTTGCTCGTATAGGTACTTGTACCGCTTGTTCGTCTCTTCTACGGTGGCAAAGCCAGCGTACTGGCGCATAGTCCACAGCCTACCCCTATAACCGGTAGGCATTATATGCCTGGTAAATGGATACTCCCCCGGAAGACCGATATCCTCTTGCCCCAACCCCTCCACATCGCTTTGCGTGTACACCCTTTTAACGACAGTTCCATCGACAGTAGTCGTGAACTCCTTCTTCCTCTCCGCTATCTCCCGGGACTGCTTTTCCGGCATTTTTCTCTTTGTAGCTCCCTGCCGATTACTGCCCACTTATTCTACCTTGACCTGGGGGTCTTGTCAAAAGCTTTAGCCCAAAATCTATTAGCCGGGTAGTATATTTGACATACCCTTTACCGATGGGCTACACTCACAAGCTAAGTGACCGGCAAGCAGTGTGGTGCAGCTGTACCGTACGGCATTTTAAGCCATAGACAGGAGGCAGCGGAGAGTGACCAAAACACCGGAAGAGCTGTTCAAGGAGAGATGTCGGAGGGTCGAGGATGCTGTCCAGTTAAAGGAACCCGACCGGGTTCCAGTGGCACCAACCTTCGCTTTCTTCTACGCCAGGTATGCCGGGATAACCCCCGAAGAAGCCCACTACGACTATAACAAATGGGTGACAGCGGTCAAGAAAACGGTTGTAGATTTTGAGCCAGATATGGTGAACAACCCGCGGCTGGTGATACTTGCCCCCGGACCCATGCTCGACATGGTTGACTTTAAGCAAATTAAATGGCCGGGGCACGGAGTCTCCGCTAACCATTCTTTCCAGTTTGTCGAAGGTGAATACATGAAAGCGGAGGAGTACGATGCTTTTCTGGATGACCCCTCCGACTTTATAGTAAGGACCTATCTACCGCGCATATATGGGGTACTGGAACCCTTAAAAGCACTCCCTCCCCTCCGTTCAATGATGTCCGGATACGTAACCGCCCATCTAATCGCGGCGATGGCTAGACCGGAGATTACCAGGGCTATTGAGACCCTCTCCAGGGCAGGAGCGGAATCACTGAAGTGGCGCACCGTGGTGGATTCTCTTGTTGAAGAACTCGGTGAGATGGGCTTCCCGTTAAGTTCACACTCAGCCGCCGCGGTGCCCTTCGATGTCATTGCAGATTATCTCAGGGGAACGCGCGGGGCAATGCTGGACATGTACCGGCAGCCGGACAAGCTTATTAAAGCCGCCGAAAAGGTATTACCGATGCAGCTTCAGGCCGCAGCGTTCATTGCCAAAAGGAGCGGTAATCCCAGAGTATTCATCCCGCTTCATAAGGGTGCCGAGGGCTTCATGTCCCTGGAGCAATTCAAGACCTTCTTCTGGCCCACCCTGAGGGAGCTTATCATAGGACTGATTGACGAAGGGCTTACCCCCTGGATACTGGTTGAAGCAGACTACACATCGCGTCTGGAGATTATGAGGGACATACCCAAGGGAAAGGCAATATATCACTTTGAGAGCACGGACATATTCAAGGCCAAGGAAATCCTGGGCGACACGGTATGCATCAGGGGCGGTATCCCCAACTCTCTACTGTGGACAGGCACGCCTGAGGAAGTCAGGGACCGCTGCCGGAAGCTCATCGATGTGGTAGGGAAGGGGGGAGGCTATATCATGGACACCGGAGCTCTCGTCGACGAAGCAAAACCAGAAAACGTGAAGGCCATGATGGACTTCACCAAGGAATACGGCGTCTACGGGTGATAGACCTGACAACCTCAATCAGGGAACCAGTGCAACTTGTTCGGGTCAAGGCGGAAGTCGTAGTAGGTGACACTCATTCCAGGCGCATTCCACTGACCGCGAGGTAGGTCCGGGTCATTAAACTCATTCACCCGGGAAGAGCCAACATTTATGTGACCACCAAGGTGGCTATTGACGTACCTCGGTCTGCCGTCCCGCAGCCTGAACGGTCTTGTTTCCAGATTATAGTCTCCCGCGCCCCGTACCGTGTGTTTTGCCGACGGGCCACCGTCCACGAGTTCCTTACTGAACTCTATCTTAGCCCTCTTTACCCCGATTACTTCTCCCATCTGGCTCCAGCAGGTGGTGAAAATCTTTTCCAGAGCCTCCGCCTGCTGTGCATCTGCCCTCTCATCAATGAAAATAATGGCTCGCCAGGGAGAGGGTCCGGAGGGCGGGAAGGGTGAGGGCGAGTTAAAGGCATACTGTACCAGCAGACCACTCAGGTCCACATTGCCGTAGTACCCCTCTCTTATGTTGTAGGTGAAGACGCCTTCGCATTCGCTGTGACCGTGATGAAACTGGGCCTGAAGCGGAGAGTTCCAGATGGCCGGGCACACCGGCGGCGAGGTACAGCCTTCCACGCAGTCCCCGCTTACCATCCACTCAAGCTTTTCGCTGGTCATGACCTATTCCTCCTTTTATGGTTTTGTCTCGCTTCGAAATATCCGGCCTCAGCACGCCTTACGCACCTTAGCCAGTTCCGCCCCGGCTAGTATAGCTGCCCCCAGGGCTCCCGTTATTTGCGGCTCGTCAGGTACCGAAATCTCCAGGCCGATTTCGTCTTCCAGAGCCTGTTTCATGCCCACATTCTTGGCCACACCCCCGGTGAAGACAACCTCTTGCCTGAAGCCGACCGCCTGCCCCATAATGGCTATGCGATGGGCCATAGCCCTGTGTATCCCGGCGAGTATGTCCTCCCGGCTCCTCCCCTCGGCTCGAAGGGAGACCATCTCTGACTCGGCGAACACGGTACAGGTACTGCCTATCTGACATGGCTCCCTGCCCAGAAGCGACAGGGGCCCCATCTCGCTGATTTCCACGCCGAGAACCCCGGCCATAACCTCAAGGAACCTTCCCGTGCCGGCAGCACATTTATCGTTCATCATGAAATTGCTGACGTTACCACTATCATCAAGCCCGATGACCTTGCTGTCCTGCCCCCCGATGTCAATAATCGTCGCTGCCTGTGACCGGAGTGAGCTTACCCCCGCGGCGTGGCAGATAATCTCGGTCAATACCTTGTTGCTAAAAGAGACCGCCCTTCGCCCGTAGCCGGTTGAGATTACATACTCCAGTTCACCCCTGGAAAGCCCCGACTTTTCCAGAGCCGCCTCGGTTACGGCTTCCGCCGCCCCGGCAACACTGAAGCCAGTGGGTATAATAGAAAAGGAAAGGACTTCGTTACCATCCAGAATGACTGCCTTCGCCGTAGCCGCACCGATATCAACACCAGCTACTATCACTTTCTCCTGCTCCGTTGTTTATCTTCAGGCTCTGGATGATGCCTTCCTGGCCCGTAGCATCTCAGCGAATGCTTCCACCCTGGTTCTTAGAGCGGCGGCACTGTAGTTCCGACTATCGTAAGCATCAATTTCCAGAGATAGGACAGGTACGCCGGTGGTCTCCTCCACCCATTTCTTGACGGTGTGAGAGGTCTCAGCCAGTGGTCGGCAATTGTAAAGGTATCCCCATAACACGCCGTCCACTTTCAAATCTCTGACGCCTTCCTCGACTCGCTTGGCGATGCCAAAATTGCTGTGATAGAAACCGTCTCTCATTTCTCTCTCGGCGCGTATTTCACCCAGGGTGGTATAAGTGGTCGGGGGGTGTTTCTTGGGCGGTATGGTGTAAATCCCCGTGGTAATTGCCAGACCAGCATTCTCCATCATATGTATTATGCTGGGGTCAGAGAACGGTGCAATGACAATCATTACCGAGGGAGCCCCCTTTTCCACCACACCGATACCCTGTTCGACCCTTTTCTCAACCTCGTCACACAAGATGGATACCGCCTCGGGCCCCTCAGTCATAGACCTGCCGGTGGAGCCAGCAGTCAGCTGAAGCGCCAGCCCGACCTCCACACTGCTGACCGGCATCGGGTCAGACGTCATGAGCCGGGTAAGGCGGCCCAAAGCACTATAAAGCTCACGACTGGTGTCCATGGCTTTATCCCAGGCCTCGGCGGTCATCTCTACCCCCAGGACTTCGCTGACGGTAGCAAAGAGCTTATTGAGCTGGGCACCCAGAAACTCTACCCTCTCTGGCTGGTAATCAGGATATTCACCCCATCTGGAATCCATGGAGCCGTCAACATATATGGCACGGTGGCCGTATCTTTCGTGCAGAAGCTCATCCGCCTTGGACCCCATGTCACAGTAATAACTGGAACCGGTAACCAAATCCGGGACCGGGATTACCCCCTTGACCAGTCCTCCGTTTCTGATTTGTTGCAGTGAACACAGCCCATGCCCCGGTGGCAAGCCATTCTGTTCCCCTGCCTCAAGCAACAGGCCGAGCTTATTAAAGATTTGCCCCATAGTGTGACACAGTATCACGTCCGGACAGCCGCAGTATATGTCTACACCGGCTGTCACCGCAGCCGCCTTTATCGCCATACCCGGCCCTGGGATGCTGGGATAGCCATAATAAACCAGCTTCTTGCCTTCTTCCCTGGCCAGAACCATATCAGTAAGTTCCATAAGCCA
Organism: uncultured Dehalococcoidales bacterium; assembly: GCA_964570635.1. Classification (GTDB taxonomy): domain Bacteria; phylum Chloroflexota; class Dehalococcoidia; order Dehalococcoidales; family CAYYQY01; genus CAYYQY01. Next base: position 5,531 of record CAZMZA010000017.1, on the reverse strand, counting down.
CGCCCTCAGCAACCTCCTCACCCCCCTGAGTGCCACATCATGATTCTCCCTGACCCATGCCGCTGCTGTTTTCATATCTTCAGGTCCCAGTTCAAGCTTCTGGAATGTCCGGTCAAGCCTGGGCATTTCCTTCTCTATCTCATCACCCTCAAAACCGCAGAGCTCGAGCAGTTCATCATAATAGTTAGCCATACCTCATCTCCTTATGGTCTGAATAAAGCTCTCAATACGTGTACGCAGCTGTTCTGTCTCGGCCTGGTCGTAGTCCGACTCCAGAATAAGCATGGATAAGCCAGCCTCGTTCTTCAGCTGGTTGGGAAAGTAGTAGGACTCGGTCTTGTACGATTCACGGTACATTAACTGGTACCAGATAACTCCCGCCACATTGAAGTCCTTGGCCAGCGTAATCAGGAAATCACGCCTTTCCTCACCGGGCCTGAACCAGCCGGGAGGCACCCGGCGCGTGAAATAGCCATCGGCCAGAGCCTCCAGCAGACTGCCGTCGGGTCTTACGCTCTCCCAATAAGGACGTATCCCCTCAGCAAACTCTTCAATGATTATGGAGCCTCCAGCCTCCTCCACCATGTCGGGTACTCTGTAATCGCCCATAGCCAGGGTTGAGCCGGTCAGTAGAATCCTGACACCCTCGGCAGGTGGTGCGGCCTGCTCTTTGAGCTCCCGGCAGAGCGATTCAAGGATACTAACCATTACCTCCTTATCAGCCAGTAAAGAACCGTGATTAAGAGCTATGAAATCCCTCCCGGCTATTGGTGACGGCACGGATTTTCGCATTAAGCTTATCTCCCTCAGCAGTTCCCTCTCCCGGTTGCACAGGGAGATTGCTTCCCTGAGCTTCGACTCGGTAATCTCAACCCCGGTCAGTTCCTCGAGTCTCGCCTTAAGTCTGGTTATCCCCTGGAGATAATACTTGAGGGTAGATGCTTCCTTCATGTGCGGTACACCAAAGGGGAATACTTCGATATCTGTATTGCAGTCGAGAATGTCAGAAATGGCCCGAATATGATTATCAGTTACGGGGATAGCCAGAAGGTCGATAATACCATAGTAGGGGTCGTCCCCCGATACCCCGTAGCCAATCTGGGCACGACTGAAGGTGTCTATCCACCGGCAGATATATGCCCCGGAAAGCTCCACGGGGGTATGGTCCCCACCCCGAATAAGACATATTGGTATCGCTCCTGAGGCCAGTACCAGTTCTTCGGGCAGATACCCGCCGGGAGTGTAGCCGACAATCTTACGCCCCTGCTCCTTCGCTTTCCTCAAATCGAGTAACCTGGTTCTCAAATGGGAGGATAATCTGTCCATCGCTGTCATACGAATACCTCCTAAGACGCGCTCAGCTCCCGTGCCTACGGTGATTCAATAAGTTAAGGACTGCCTCAATACTTATAGCATACGACCTGCATGCGGTCAAGCTAAGGATGGGGTGCTTGACAGCTTCAGCGAATGCCCTTAGACTACAGAACGGAGGTTATATTGTCCAAGCTAACCGATTACAGCGGGGAATTTCTACCCAACCTGGAATTTGCTGACTTCTCTCCTGACACACTTGCGGAGCTCCTGGAGCTATACTGCAAGTTATACATGGCAGTGGATGGCTACTGGTATCTTACGGTTAAGAACAGGGTAAGCAATAAAGAGGCCCTGGCCTGCGATATCGATACCTGGGAAAGAGTTTGCAAATACGAAATGGCGAAGATTACGAAGCTGCTGAATATCCAGGGAAAGGACGTTGTTTCATGTATGAAAGCAATACAGATTACCCCCTGGATGCGGCAGACGCAGCTCAATATAGAGACCAGGCACCAAAACAATGCCCTGCTTACAGTTGTTCACTGCCCGACACTGGATGCTCTGGAAAGAGAAGGGGAGGGGAGGGAGAATGAAATTTGTAACATAGTCGACCGTAAAATGTTTAAAGAATATGCCAGCTTCTTCAACCCTGATATAGAGGTAAAGTGCCTCAAGTTGCCTCCCCGAGAGAATAAAGACGGGATTTGCTGTCAGTGGGAATTCAGCCTGTAAGCTAGAGAACGCGATGCCGTTGGTCAACCTATGGAACGAAGTAAAAATCCAATAGCTGTGCACAAGTCGATGGAAGACGAACTCCCCCCAATTACAAACACCGGAATTGGACTAAACATTCTAGATATTCAGGACGCTCTTCCATTCTATGTCTTGCTAGTAGACGAAGACCACCATATTTGGCAGGCGAATCAAGCAGTGCGTACACAGCTGGGGGTGGACCCAAAGGACATTATTGGTAAATATTGCCCCAAGGTAATACACGGGGTTGACGGGCCTTTCGATGGCTGTCCACTAGAGGAAGCCGCCAAAGCAGGGCAGGTAGTCGAACGTGATTTGCTTGATCCGAAATCCGGACGCTGGCTGAGGTCAGGAATCTACCCGACTAAAGGGTTAACGCCAAACGGGAAGCGACTCTTCTTCCATATGGTTCTTGATATTACGGACCGCAAGCAGGCTGAAGAACAGCTGAAAGTTTCACATGAACGGTTGCGCAGCCTTTCGGCACACCTGGAAACGGTGAGAGAAGAGGAGAGGAAAAAGATTGCCCACGACCTCCACGATGAAACAAGCCAACTTCTTGCCAGCCTAAATGCTTATGTTGAAGCTGCGATAGGCAAGTTGCCAGCCGATTCAAAAGAGGTCAGGGCTTTATTACAAAAAGCACAGGTATCCTCCATACAAATCCTTGACCAGCTGCACAGGTTAATCTACGAACTCCGTCCAACTATAATTGACGATTTCGGTTTGGTTACTGCCATCGAGTGGTTAATCGAAAACAGTCTGGAAGTAAAAGGGATTAACGTCGATTTCAAAGTCATTAGACAGGAAAGAAGCCTGCCTTCCGAACTAAAGACAGCCATATTTAGAGTTATCCAGGAGGCAATCAATAATATCGTAAGACACGCTAATGCAAGGAATGTGATTGTGAGCCTTCAGTTCAAAAGGAGTGCCCTAAAAATTGTAATTGAGGATGATGGTACCGGCTTTGACGTTGAGAAGGCTATAGATTCAAAAGACAGGCCCCGAGGGTTGGGACTAGTGGGTATGAAGGAAAGAATAGAACTTTTCGACGGGACTTTCAATATTTACTCAAGCCAGGTCGGAGGAACAAGAATCACTATTGAACTTCCCCTCAAGAACAGGGGCTAGCCCCCTCCCAGACTGAGTGAACTAAAGTCAAGAGTTGGCAGGAACGCAGACGCCATTCCTGCATACGTATCCCGGCGGACAGTCAGTATCAATAGAGCATGTCTGCCACCCAGCTCCCTGCGTCTTCCGTCTACTTGCTCTAAACCCACACCAAAGTTGGACGGAACCAATAATTATAAGTGCGACTATGGCAGGAAAAACAACGAATATCATCAGGCACTGTAGAATCCCCGCTGATAGTTCCATACGTTATCACCTCCCTAACCGAAAACACGACCTCCCTCATACCAGTGCAGACGTTCGCTGCTAGCCTGAATTATGAACCTTACGGATTAAGCCTGTCAAGGTATATAATGCCTGTCTTTTGGTGTAAAAATACCCCTTTTTTGCTTCTATGGTGCTGAAAAAGCAAAGCTCTGAGTCTAGCTCAGAGCCTTTACAGTTAGAAGCGGGGACGATTCCACTTATGTGTTCATGCTACCAGTCCCTTGCGGATGGCATATTTAATGAGCTCTGTCCTATTATGGAAATCTAGCTTTTCCATTATTTTCGCCCGGTGACCTACAACCGTCTTCAAGCTGATAAAGAGCATATCAGCAATTTCACTGCTGGTGTGTCCCTCGGCGATTAGCTTAAGTACTTCTCTTTCCCTTGCCGTCAGTTCATCGTACGGCTCCGCTTCAGCCTGGTTCCGGTACCCCTCAATTAGCGCCGTTGCCGCAGAAGGATACAAGTATGAGTCCCCTTGGTGTATAGCACGTATCGCTGATACCAGTTCCGATCCAACCGCCCTTTTGGGTACGTAGCCGGCGGCTCCCGATTTGATGGCAGACAAGGTGTATTCTTTATTGTCATGCTGAGTTAGGACTAGGACCTTTGTTCTCGGGCTTTTTTTGATTATGCGGCGTGTGGCTTCCAGACCGTCCATGCCGGGCATGGATATGTCCATAACCACCACATCAGGCATCAACTCCTGTGCTTTCTCGACGGCTTCCTTTCCGTCAGATGTTTCGCCCACAATCTCAATGTCGTCGTGGATGCCAAGCAAAGCCCGAATGCCATCTCGCATTATCGCATGGTCATCTACCATCATTACCCTTATTTTATCCATGGCGAACCTCATAGCCTCACTGAATAGAGTTTTTTACGTGAATTCCTGCATACGATTATACAACGGGGAGCGCTGCATCGTAAAACAAGACCAATTGTGCTGACCGCAATCTGACTCTTCGCTCCCCCCCCAGATACCGCTGGAGTGAAAGCGATATAGGAACTGTATGGTTCCTATATCGCTTTGTCTATAAGGGCTAAAGGTCATACTAGCTATGCTTAACAGCCAGGCTCAGCTTCAGCCTTGCTTTTAGCTTTGCTTCCTGGAAGTAATTATAGAGGCTGCGCCCAGCCCAAGAGCAAGACCGATGATTACCATGAAAATCCCGGTGTACTTAACCACTTCAGAGAGACCGTAGCCAACCTGCGCAAGGTTCAGGGCGTTTTCCAGAGTGATTGCCTTGATAATCGTCTCGCGTCTAGGATCATCCCTGGCTAAGTCAGTATAGTACCCACATGACTCTACTCGGTGTTCTCTCAATATGTAGGCCATTTCTTGTGCTTCTACAGGAGTATCAACAATGCCTTCGATTATTGTAGCGTCTGTACCGTCATACTCCACCTTTTCCATAGACATTGCTTCCGTTATCAAACCACTCTTATCGATGCTTTGAGCTATGAAAATACTGCCCATAACCACACTCACCACACCCACTAAGAGGACAATCATTGCCAGCTTTTTACTCTGACTAATCACCATAGAACTTTCACCTCTCCTCTAGTTATTCAGTCCAAAACTGCCCTACTTAACAAGAACGAGCTACGGATTAATTCAAATTAATTCCACCCCCTTTCTCAAATTCGGGATGTCCTTACAGCCCCGAATATGTCTAGAATGCTATCGCACCACGATAAACACCTGGTTCTAAACACAATCAAATACTCAAGTAGGGCCACCCGTAAAATCCTAACTTAATATCATCGAGGTGTGCATGAGATAAACGTCCTGCTCTCGTTGATAAAACTTACCGTTTTTTCTCCTAAAACACTCTGTTTTGGAGCCTCGTCGGGTTATAATCGTCATAACAAGGCACGATAAGAGGGCAGGCTACTAAAGGTGGTTGATTTCTTCCTGAAGATTGGCTGTCAGCAGTGGGTCTTTTAAGCAAAAAATCCCGGGCAAAGTCCCGGGACCGAAGGGTTAAGGCAGCCTCAATTTGTAGCTAAAGCGTCCCTGGCAGGATTCGAACCTGCGACCCGCTGCTTAGAAGGCAGCCGCTCTA
>CAZMZA010000016.1:0-20993 GCA_964570635.1 uncultured Dehalococcoidales bacterium | reverse complement strand
GACATGACCTGCCTGACAGACCAGACCTGGCTGACCTGTTGGCGGAGCTAAATACCATAGACGGACTGGCCCGCATACGCTTCCTGACCAATCATCCCAAGGACATGAGTGTCAGGCTCATTGAGGCAGTCGCTTGTCTGGCCCGGGTCTGTGAGCAGATAAGCCTCCCTGTCCAGTCGGGCAGCAATGCTATTCTGGAGGCGATGAGACGGGGCTATACGGTGGAGCAGTATCGCCGGCTGGTTACAGATATACGCAGTAAAATAGCCGGGATAGCGCTCAGCACGGATGTTATTGTCGGCTTTCCTTCAGAAACAAAGGGCCAGTTTCAGGAAACCGTCGATTTGCTCTCAGAGTTGAGGTTTGACACCGTTCATGTGGCTGGCTATTCTCCAAGACCGGGGACTATTGCCGCAAGGGAGTTCGAGGACGATATTCCCGCGGCTGAGAAAGGGGAGCGCCTGTCCCGAATTGAAGAGCTCCAGAAGAGTATCGCTGGTGAGATTAACGCTCAGCTGCTGGGTAAGACGGTGGAGGTTTTGGTCGAGGGAAAGAAACAGGGTAAGGGCTATGGCCGCACCAGAACCGGTAAGCTGGTGTTCTTTGCTGGTAATGGTAGCTATCCGCGGCAGCTCTTGAAAGTCAGGATTGAGAAGACGAGTCCCTGGTCACTTCAGGGAAAGGTCGAGTCTAATAGCGGCGATTAAAACAAGGAGGAGAAATTGCTAAAGAGCAAGATACTGAGTATAGGGTTAATAGCAGGGTTTATTGTTACGCTGGTACTGGCGGCTGGCTGTGTTCCAGCCGGAGGGGAGGCTGGGGAGAACACGGACATATTACCCATGGTTATTATCGTGGTACTTCTGTTTGCCATGTTCTACTTCCTCATGATTAGACCGCAGCGCAAGCGTCAGAAAGAGCACGATGAGCTGATGTCAGAGCTGAGGAAGGGTGACAAGGTAGTTACCGCTGGCGGAATCTACGGGCAGATTGAGAGTACCAGCGAGGATAGCGTTGTTCTGAAGGTAGAGTCAGGGGCGACAATAAGGGTAGCCAGAGGTAGTGTAGCCACCAAAAGAAGTAAGTAGTCTTGGACGATTCAAAGTCATTAGCTGGTGAACAGCTCGATGAGATTATAGGACTTGCCCTGGCTGAGGATACTGGCCACGGCGATGTAACCAGTCAGGCGCTGATACCACCTGGGCTTCAGGGGAAGGCATCGGTGCTGGTCAAGGAGGACGGTATTCTGGCTGGTGGTGGGGTAGCGGGGAGGGTCTTTCTTGAGGTTGACCCCTCGCTTGAGGTAGAAGTCCTCATTAAAGACGGAGCCAGGGTCCAGCCGGGCGACATCATAGCCACTATTTCGGGTAGCGTGGCAAGCATTCTCAAGGCCGAGCGGGTAGCCCTTAATTTCTTGCAACGGCTTAGCGGTATCGCTTCTCAGACGTCCCGCTATGTAGCTGAGACGCGGGGCTTCAAGGCTATTATCACTGACACCCGTAAAACGACCCCCGGTCTCAGGCTGCTCGAGAAGCACGCCGTGCGTATGGGCGGCGGACAGAACCATCGCTTTCACCTTGGTGACGGCATCCTGATTAAGGACAACCACCTGGCGTCATTGCGCGCTCTGGGTATGAGCCTCAGGGATATTGTAGCCATGGCTAGGCAGAATGCCCCCGGTGGTCTGACGCTTGAGGTAGAGGTAACTACTGCCGAGGAAGCCCTGGAGGCCGTTGAGGCCGGGGCGGATGTAATCATGCTGGACAATATGAGCCCCGACGAAATGCGCCGTATCGTGGGCTTGGTCTCAGGTCGGGCCAGAATTGAGGCGTCGGGGGGTGTTACACTGGACAATGTCCGGGAGGTGGCGGGGGCGGGGGTTGATGTCATATCTATAGGTGCTCTTACCCATTCTACCAAGGCTCTGGACATAAGCCTTGAGCTTGAGCCCGGGCCGCCGAAAACGGGCTAAGACATTCTACGGGCGACCACCAGATAGCGCTCCGGGGTATCCTCGAATTTTACCGTTTCTAAACCAGCCTGTTCGAGTAGTCGGTAAAGCTCGGCGCTGTCGGGAAGAAGGTCGTCACTTACTAAACCGCCGATGCTTTGATGCAGGTGGTTGACCGCTTCCCGGCTCATGGTGTGGCAGATAGCTATCCTGCCACCGGTTTTAGTCACCCTTGCCATTTCTGTGATTGCCTGCAGCTTGTCATGGCAGTGGGGGAGGGTATTCAGGCAAATAACCAGGTCAAAGACTTTATCGGTAAAAGGTATGGAGACAATATCAGCCTGAATATAGTGAGTATTACTGCCCGGGCCCTTGGCCCTGGCTTGCCCCAGCATCCCGGCCGAGATATCCGTCTCTATGATTCTTCCTTCGCTGCCGACGGCTTTGGTCAGAAGGGGCAGGAGGACTCCGGTACCGCTACCGACATCAAGCACCTCGCTTGCCGGCTCGATATTCAGCTCAGCGACGATGCCACCGATACGAAGCATGGTTTCCTCACTGAGAAGGCTGTCCCAGGTTGAAGCTAACCGGTCAAAGTACTGTCTGTGCTGGATTGTGCTCAACTTACGGAAACACTCCCCTTGAGTTCTTTCACTTTTCTCTTGGGCGAAACGATGCAGGCCAGACCAAAGATGATGGACGAGATGACGACGATAGAGGCACCTGAGGGAACGTCGAGGAAGTAGGAGGCGATAAGCCCTCCCCAGCAGGAAATAACGCCGAAGCCAGCCGATAAGAGAAACATCCGCTTCAGGCTGTAGGTCAGCTGGTAGGCGGCGGCCGCCGGGTTGAGTATCAGGCTGTAGATAAGCAGACCTCCGATGCTGCGCAGCGAAGCGGTGATGGTGGCTCCGGTCAGGAGCAGCAGTCCGTAGAAGATAACTGTGGCCGGGATGCCCACTGCCAGCGCCACTTCGCGGTGGCATATCACAGCCTGGATTTCTTTGTAGAAGGCAGCTACCAGACCGACCACTACGGCGGCCACTATGGCCAGGAAAATCAGGTCTTCTCGACCCACGGTGAGGATACTTCCCCACAGCAGGTTTAGGGCTTCGGTCTTGGCTCCGGGCATCAGACCCATGAACAGAAAGGCCAGCCCCAGCATTAAGGAAAAGATGATGCCCACCGAAGTATCCGGGTTCAATTCCCCCCGGTCGGCCAGGGGACCGATAATCGCGGCTGCCAGCAGGCTGAAAAGCATTGCTCCGCCGAGGGGGCTGAACCCCAGCCAGATTCCGAGGAGAGCTCCGGCAAAGGCAGCGTGGGCAATACAGACCCCGATGAAGGCTAACCGCATGGTTACTACGAAGACGCCTACCATAGAGCACGCCAGGCCACCCAGTAACCCGGCAATTAAGGCGTTCTGCATGAAGCTGTATTCCAGAATAGAGAAATTCATCGCACACCTGGCATTTAAGAAAGAGCCAGCGGTTTATTGGCATGGGACGTTATTGAGATAGGAGTCGAATAAAGCTCGCTGAGTGTTTCCCCTTTAAGGATGGATTCCGGAGTCCCGTCCTGCCAGATTTTGCCTTCTTTCATGAGTACGATGCGATGGCAGGTTCGGGGCAGGGTATTCAGGTCGTGGGTAACAAATAGTGTAGTCAGACGGTAGGTATCGTGGATGGTGCGCACCAGGTTCAGGATTTCCTTCTGAGCACGCCAGTCCAGCGAGGCGGTCGGCTCATCCAGAAGGAATATCTCTGGCTTCTGAATTAAGACCCGGGCAATAGCCACCCGTTGCTGCTCACCAGCCGAGAGGTGCCCGATTGGACGGTCTCCCAGGTGAGTTACTCCGACCGTTTCCAGAACCCGGTCCACATCCTCCCAGTGAGCCCGGCTGGGTCGGCGGAACAGGCCCAGGCGACCGTAACACCCCACCATCACCGTCTCTCTAACGTTGATAGGCAGACGGGAGTCGGTATTCTGTACCTGGGCTACATAGCCCACCCTCTTTCTGAGGCTTGTGCCATTACCCCGGTTGACCGGTAAGCCCAGCACCGAGACCCGACCCCGCCGCAGCTTTCCCAGGCCGTTGATTACGGTGAGGAGGGTGGTTTTACCGGCACCATTGGGTCCGATGATGCCGACAAACTCTCCGTGCTTCACCTCTAGGGATACACCGCATAGCGCCACGTCCTCCCGGTAAGAGACCATGGCATCTTCAATGTTGATAGCTAGATTGTCCATATCACACCTCAAGTTATCGATTGTATTCGGCCAAGGCTTCAAGCAGGAGGTCTACATTCTTTTCTATCGCCTTTTGCCAGGTTTCGGTCTGCGCAAGACCACCGGGGAAATTGGACAGGGTTACCTGGACGGCTCCAATGTCCTCTGCCATGCTTTTCCCGGCTTCGGGACCGCTCTGCAGGTTATCGATGACCAGAGCTACCCCGCTGTCTTTGGCTTTGGTTATTATTTCGGCAACTTGCCCCGGAGTGAAATCTTCGGGCCGACCGTAGGTGGCAACTATTTCAAACCCGGCCCATCCGACAAAGCCAGCCTGTTCATCGGCACAAATCACCTTTACCTCGTTCACCCCCGCCGCGCTCAATTTATCTTGAAGCTCCACACCCTTGGCCAGGACAGCCTCGATTCGGTCCTGGGCTCTCTCCTGGTAATAGGGGGCGTTTGCCGGGTCTATCTCGGCCAGAGAAGCCGCAATTTCTTCCGTCGCTTCGGCCTGGACCGTCGCTGCCATCCAGTTGCCCTTGACCTCAATCACTTTGGTGACAACGTTCGGGTTGTCGGCGGCCCTGAATAGTTCCGTTATGTTTTCGTAGTCTTGCTGCCAGTGGTGGATAAGGAAGACATCCCCTTCGGCAAGGGCCTCGATGTCGCCCGGTTTAATATCGTAGTGCCCCGGGCAGGAGCCGGGCGGGATGATGTTGCGCACCAGCACCCTGTCGCCGCCGACATCGCTGACGATACTGGCAATAAGTGATGTTCCGGTAACGACCTTGAGTCCGGAAGATACCTCCGGGGCACAACCCGGGAGTAGGCCGACCGTAATTAATAGGGACAGGACAATGGCAGTGGCTAATGCTGATTTGCGCATCTTCGCTCCTTACCGTATTTAGCTAGTCCTGGCTTACCACAATCATGCGGTGTGTCATAAAGTCAATCTGTCTGATTTTGGCCGCTATTTCCTTTTGCTCACCAAATAGGGTCTTGAGCAGGAGCTTGCCATCGTGAATATCTGCCGAGGCCACCTGTTCCATCAGAAGCTCTCGGCTACCGTTGCTATCAACATATACCTTGGATAAACACATTTCATAGCTCCTTTCCCTCTAGCCTTCTCAAGGCCTGGGACAGGTACTCGCTGGCTTTGTCCATCGCCTGGGCTGCCTGTAGCATTTCTTGATGGGTTTCGGTGTCCAGAGTTACTCCAGTCTGCTCTACCCATTCTCGAAGCTCCTGGCTGTGTTCCTGGTTATGTTTGACCCAGTAATCTAACAGTGTCCTGAGTCTGGCTACCTCGTCTTTGGCCATGATGTCCCCCTTGGCTTAGTGCAATCCAGCGCAACTGCGACTATATGCATTAATAGGCAAAAATTTTATTTAGCGCACTTTTCACAGTGTCCAAATATAGCCAGGTGTCTCAGGTCAGCGCTGAATTTATATTCTCGGCGTAAAGTATTCTTGAGAGAAGCCACTACCGATTCGTCAAGGTCGATAATAGCGCCGCACTCACGACAGACAAGGTGGTGGTGGTGTCCTTTATGGGACGGATGATACCTGACCCGCCCTTCCCCCAGGTCGGTCTCGGTTACCAGACCGAGTTCTTTGAGCAGTTCGAGGGTGCGGTAGACGGTTGAGATGTTCACGTGGGGGTATTTAGCCACCACCTGGCCGAAAATCTCCTCAGCGCTGATGTGGTCATCACTGTTTTCAATGGCCGATGCAATCATCATGCGCTGCGGCGTGAGCCGGTAGCCCTGGTTTCTTATTCTAGTGGCTAGGTCTGTAGCCCCGTTCATTCCGTCACCATTTCTTTTGAGCGCTCAGTTATTATATCATGCAACCAGTGGTTTATGCAAGTGGTTGCAGTTAAACCCTTGTTAGGGAGGGTGGTTCAAGAAGGAGCCGGAGTATCTCAGTCCCCGGAAGATTCGGGCAATTTCTCCCGGCTGTCCAGCAGTACTGTTACAGGACCGTCGTTATGGATTTCTACCTGCATGTGTTCCTGAAATTGCCCGGTCTCTACCTTTAGTCCAGAGGCGCGAACCTGCTCGACAAAGTAATCAACCAGCTCCTTGGCCCGGGTTGGTGCTGCCGCCTCAACAAAGCTGGGACGGCGACCCTTCCTGGTATCAGCCAGAAGGGTAAACTGGCTTACCACTAAAATCTGGCCGTTAACGTCGAGGGCGGAGAGGTTGAACTTACCGGCTTCGTCGGAGAAGATGCGGAGGTTAATCGTCTTTTGCGCCAGATAATCGGCGTCCTTTTCTGTGTCCCCGTGAGCCACACCTAGTAACACCACCAGTCCCCGGCCAGTTCTGCCCACCACGTTCCCAGCGACACTGACCGAGGCCTCAGTCACTCGCTGGAGCAGTGCTTTCAAACCTATGTCCCCTTTCCCTTGTCCGGGGCTGCCTGTTCACCTTTCCCTATGTCGCCGGGTTTGCGATGGTCTGTAACGTAGAAGCCGTTTCCTTTGAAGATAACCGGAACAGAGTGGATGACGCGGCGGGCTTTACCCTCGCATTTGGGACACAGGGCTACTGGTTCCTCGTCAAACCTCTGCTTTCTCTCAAAACGATGGTTGCAGGCGTTGCACTCATATTCATATAAGGGCATTAATTCACCTCAAACAATCCCCCTTGTAGTTTACGTGATAACCCGGCTACAAGGTGATGGGAGGTACTGTCCGCTTCATCGGGCTGTTAGCGCTTGGTGTATTGCGGTGCCTTCCGAGCGCGTTTAAGCCCGGGCTTTTTTCGCTCTTTTGCTCGAGCATCACGGGTAAGTAATCCATGCTGGCGCAGGAGAGGCTTTAAGTTTTCGTCGGCCCTGACCAGGGCTCGAGCGATACCGTGGGAAATGGCCTCACCTTGCCCGGTTACACCACCGCCGGTAACCTTGACCACAGCATTATACTTGTTGAGACTTTCACTCACTAAGAGGGGTTGCATGATTGTCCGGCGGTGCTCAAGACGGGTAAACACCTCCTCATAGGGTTTACCGTTCACGATAATAGTACCGTTGCCCGGATGTAGCCTGACCTGGGCTACAGCGGTCTTGCGTTTTCCAGTCCCGTAATGGTAGCCTTGCTTTTCCAAAGAAACTTCTCTCCGTAAGAATTATTCTTGACCCTGCTCGGCTTCGGCGGTCTTTGTTTGAGCCGGGTGGGGGTGCTTGTCACCAGTGTAAACCTTCAGTTTCTTAAACATCCTGGCACCCAGACGATTCCGGGGCAGCATACCCCTGACCGCATGCTCAATCACGCGGGTAGGGTCAGTCTGCATCATTTTCTCGAGGCTGACGCTCTTGAGTCCTCCAGGGTAGCCCGAGTGTCGGTAATAGAGCTTCTGCTTGGCCTTGTTGCCGGTGACACGGACTTTGTCGGCGTTAATAACGACCACAAAGTCGCCCGTATCCAGATGGGAGACAAACGTTGGCTTGTGCTTGCCCATCAGCAGGCTGGCTACCTGAGTGGCCAGTCTGCCCAGGATTTTATCCGAAGCATTGATAACATGCCACTCTCGCTTAATATCGGCTGGCTTTGTGCTGTAGGTTTTCATTGTCTCTCTTCCTCAAACGGGTAGGGATAGTTTATGCGTGTCAGGCAGAGTCCGCAGGCAGGAGCACTGGGACCAGCCAAAACAGACTTTTTCTCATCAATTATACTACGAAACTCTTCAACGGTCATCTTGCCCAGGCCGACTCTTATCAGGGCGCCTACTGTATTGCGTACCTGGTGGGGCAGGAAGGAGTCGGCCACCATGTTAAAAACAGCCAGGTCGCCTTTCTTTTCTACGTCTGCGCGGTAAACGGTTCGAAACGTGTTCTTTATCTCAATGCCAAGGTTGCTGGCGAAGGGGGCAAAGTCATGCTTACCGATGAGAGCTTGGCACGCTTCGTTCATAGCTTCAATATCGAGGTCAGCAGCAACCAGGTAGGAGGAGCCTCGCTGGCTGGGAGACCGGGTACGGCTGTTTAATATATAGTAGCTGTATTCCCGGCTGAGTGCGTTCTTTCTGACATCGAAGGAGTCATCAACTCTATACGCTGCCTTAACTGCGATATCGTGAGGTAGATAATGGTTGAGCCCGCTGACAAAGGTGTGTGGGGGGAGGGGTGATTTGGTCCTGAAGCTCACCACCTGTCCCTTAGCATGAACCCCGGCGTCAGTCCGACTAGCAGCTATCACACGAATCCTCTCTTGACTTAGCTTCCATAGGGCTTTTTCTATTTCTTCCTGGATGGTAGGCAGATTGGCCTGTAGCTGGAAACCGTGGTAGCCTGTGCCATCATACTCTACAATTAGGACAATCTTGTTTGAGACCACTACTTTACCAACTCAAGCCTAACCATAGGCGCCCCATCGCCCACTCTGGTTCCCAGCTTGGTGATACGGGTATATCCGCCAGGGCGTTCAGCATATCTTGAGGCAAGTTCATCGAATACCTTTCCGGTTACCTTGTCATCGATAATGTATGCCAGTGCCCGGCGGCGGGAGGTGAGGTCACCTGCCTTACCCAGGGTAATCATCTTCTCAGCCAAGCCACACACTTCCTTGGCTTTAGCCTCGGTGGTAGTAATGCTCTCGTAGCCTAGAAGGTCGGTCACCAGGTTACGATACATCGCCCTTCTGTGTCCTGAAGCTCTCCCCAGTTTTCTACCAGCTACTTTATGCCTCATGACGCTGTTTAGGAGGGGCTTAAACCCCTCCGTTTCCTCCTTAGTAGGTGACTGTTTCTAGTCTTGAGGTTGGTTCTCGCCTGTTTCCCTTTCTTCATCCGCGGTGCTCTCAGCTTCTATATCTTCTGTGGCCAGACCGGTTGTCCGTTCTGGCTGGGTTGCCTCTTCTTCAGGCTGGGCTGCCTCCGCCTCTGCCTCTGGCTGAGGACTGAGGGATAGCCCTATAGACGCCAGGCGCTCCTCTAGCTCTTGCTTGGACTTCTGGCCAAAATTACGTAGTGTCAGCAACTCTTTTTCGCCTTTACTTATCAGTTCTCCGACCGTGGTGATGCCAGCACGCCTTAGACAGTTCATCGTGCGCACCGAGAGGTCAAGTTGTTCCACGGGCATGTTGTATTTCTCGTCAGGGATGTTCAGGCGGGCGAGTTGCTCCTCAGCCTTCATTTGGGAGACCCGGGGGTAATCCACAAACGGGGAGAGCTGCTCTATCAGGATACCAGCCGCCTGGCTGATACTGTCCGTAGGGGATATGGTGCCATCCGTCCATATCTCCAGGGACAGCCGCTCCCGACTGGTCTCCTGTCCAATATGGATTGGCTCAGTGGTAAAATTGACCTTGCGTACTGGGGTAAAGACAGCGTCCAGCGGAATCGTGCCTATCGGCAGATTGTCGCTGGGCTCAGCTTGCCGGTAGCCTTCGCCCAATTCCACCTCAAGTTCCACATTGAGTTTGGCTTCCGGTGAGTCCAAGGTGGCTAGATAAAGTTCCGGGTTGGCAATTTCAAAGTCAGCTGATGGCTCAATATCAGCAGCACAGACTTGCCCCGCTCCCTCAATGGTCAGCGTCAGCTTACCAGGCCGACCTGTCAGTAGCTTCAACCTCAGTGCCTTGACATTGAGCAGGAACTCTATGGTATCTTCCTTTACATAAGGGATAGTAGAGAACTCGTGTTGAATTCCCTCAATCTTGACCCGGGTCACAGCAGCTCCGGGAAGGTAGCCAAGCAGCACTCGCCGCAGGGCATTACCCAGCGTAACACCAAAGCCCTTTTCTATTGGCTCGGCTGTAAAGCGACCGTAGTTATCTCTGGTTTCAACACACTCAATCTTTGGTATAGCTAAACGGGACAAAACACTACCTCCTCACCAGTCTCTTCCAGTCAATTAGTGGTATCAGTTAGCCTATCGTGAGTAGAACTCTACTATGCTCTTTCCCTCAAATTTAGCCTCAGCATCCTCAGGAGTGGGTAGAGATAGAACCTGGCCAACCAGGTCCTCCTTATTCAGGCTTAACCAATTTGAGACCGTCTTAGCCTTAATGGTTTCAGCCAGTTGCTTATAATACTCAGTTTTGGTACTTTCCTTCCTCCAACTGATGGTGTCGCCTTCCTTAACGAGGCAGGAGGGTATGTTAGTCTTGCGTCCATTGAGAACAATATGTCCGTGTTGAACCAGCTGGCGGCCCTGGGCGCGGGAGTCAGCAAACCCTAATCGGTATACTACGTTATCAAGCCGCCTCTCTAACAGCACGAGCAGGTTATCCCCGGTGATGCCTGACTGTCTTGCTGCCTGCGTGAACAGCCGCCTGAACTGCCTTTCCAAGATTCCGTAGCTGTAGCGGCCCTTCTGTTTCTGTCTTAGCTGAAGACCGCGGTCAGACATTCGGCGGCGCCGAGTGGGCTGGTGTCCCGGTGGTCTCGTGCGTTTCTCCACAGCGCATTTAGGAGTGAGACAGCGGTCTCCCTTAAGCATCAGCTTCTCGCCGCTACGGCGACATAGTCTGCAGACTGCTCCTGTATATCTTCCCATTTTTTGTCCTTACACCATCCTTACACTCGCCTTCTCTTGGGAGGGCGGCAACCATTGTGGGGTATAGGGGTCACATCCCTTATGCTGGTAACATAAAGCCCTGAGCTCTGCAGAGCACGGATAGCTGCTTCGCGCCCGCTGCCTGGACCCTTCACATAGATATCTACCTGACGTAGGCCATGCTCTATGGCTTTGCGTGCCGCGTCGCGGGCGGCTAGCTGGGCGGCATAAGGCGTACCCTTGCGCGAGCCCTTGAAGCCGGCTGTGCCTGAGCTTCCCCAGGCAATAACATTTCCTTCGGGGTCAGTAAGAGTGATAATGGTATTATTGAAAGTTGACTGGACGTAAGCTCTCCCGACCGGTATCGACTTTTTTTCTCGTCGTCTTCCTTTGCCTCGTTTTTTCTGGGCCATTTCTCTCTCCCGAATTCCTGAAAAGATTCCCGTTTACGCTGGGTTACTTCTTGGCCACGCCGCGCCTCTGTCCTCTGCCGGCTACCGTCTTGCGTGGGCCGCGCTTGGCGCGGGCATTAGTTCGGGTCCGTTGTCCTCTGGCTGGCAGGTTATAGCGGTGCCTTGCACCACGGTAGCTACCAATCTCGATGAGACGCTTGATGTTCAGGTCGATCTCTTTCTTAAGGTCACCCTCAACACGATGCTCCCGGTCAATCACCTCTCGAAGGCGGTTGATTTCGTCCTCTGTGAGGTCGTTCACCTTGGTAGCCGGGTTGATGTCGGTCTGGGCTAGAATCTTCTGACTCAGCGTGCGACCGATACCATAAATATATTGTAGCGAAACCCAGACCTGTTTATTGCCAGGAATATCCACACCAGCGATACGTGGCATCTATTCCCTCCTTACATCTAGCCTTGCCTCTGCTTGTGCTTGGGGTTGGCACAAATGATCCTGACAACCCCGTGCCGCTTCACCACCATGCACTTATCGCATCTGACTTTAACCGAAGCCCTAACCTTCATTATCAGCCTCTTTACTTAAACCGGTAAGTAATTCTACCCCGGTTGAGGTCGTACGGAGAAAGCTCTATCAGCACCTTATCACCGGGTAGTATTTTAATATAGTGTAATCTTATCTTGCCTGATATGTGAGCGAGCACCTTGTGCCCGTTGGGTAGTTCAACACGGAACATGGCGTTAGGCAAAGGCTCAACCACCGTTCCCTCAACCTCAATAGTCTCTTTCTTAGTCATTTATTCTGCAAAGCTCTCAGCAGTCTCTAACGTTGGTAAGTATCTCTGGTTCTGCTTCAGTAATAGCAATAGTGTGTTCGAAGTGGGCGGAAAGGCTCCCATCGGCGGTAAGCACTGTCCACCCGTCACCAGCAACCTTGGTGTGCCAGTCACCGGCGTTCACCATGGGTTCAAGAGCCAGTGTCATGCCCTTCTTCAGCACCGGTCCGCTTCCCATCACACCGAAGTTAGGTATTTGGGGTTCCTCATGCATCTCCCGCCCGATACCGTGTCCGGTGTACTCACGCACTACCGAAAAGCCTCTCGACTCAGCATAATGCTGAATGGCGGCCGAAATGTCTCCCAGCCTCGCCTCGGGATAGGCAGCAGAGATACCGGCGTTCAGGGCACCTTCGGCGGTTTCTACCAGCTCTTTTGCCTCCGGGCTGACTCTTCCCACGCTTGCCGTTACTGCGGCGTCACTCTGAAAACCCATAAAAATCACCCCGAAGTCAAGGGAGACGATATCACCTTCTTCCAGAACCCGTTCTCCCGGAATCCCGTGCACTATCTCGTCATTTACTGAAACGCACAGGTTAGCCGGGAAGCCACGGTAGCCTTTGAAGGAGGGTCTAGCCCCCAGCTCTTTCAGCTCGCTGGCGGCGATGATATCCAGTTCCTTAGTTTTCATCCCCGGTCTTATTTGTGACTTGAGCACCTCCAGTACCTTAGCGACAATCCTGCCGGCTTGCCGCATGGTTGCAATCTCCCTATCAGATTTGATGATTATACTCATGCAGCACCAGATTTGGCAAGGGCGGTAACGATTCTTCTCGCCACCTCGTCTACGCCTCCTTCTCCGTCCACTTCTAACAGCTTGCCCGCCTGGGTGTAGTAATCAATCAAAGGTGCCGTTTGGGCAAAGTATACCTTAAGTCGGTTCTTGACCGTTTCTACAGTGTCATCGGCACGCTGGTACAGCTCACCACCACAGTTATCGCACTTACCCCAGACCTTGGGGGGTGAATTGGTGGCGTGGTATGGCGTCTGACAGTTACGGCAAATCCAGCGCCCGCTCAGGCGATTGAGAAGCTCCGGCTCGGATACCTTGATATATACTGCCTTATCTATAGCCTTCCCTTGTTCTGGCAGGGCCTTATCTAATGCCTGGGCCTGTTCCAGGTTCCTGGGGAAGCCGTCAAGGATTACCCCTTGCTCGCAGTCCGGAGCCGAGATACGTTCCAGGACCATTCGTATGGTTATCTCGTCAGGGACAAGCATCCCCTTCTCCATGTAGGACTTCGCCTTTAACCCTAGCTCGGTTCCCTGCTCCAGTGCCTGACGAAACAGGTCACCGGAAGCAATGTGAGCTAGGTGCAAGTCCTGAGCTACAAGAGCCGCTTGTGTCCCCTTACCCGCTCCGGGTGCACCTATAAGAATAATATACACTTTTTAGTACTCTTTCAACTGTGCCGATGAATTTTGCCGTATTCTCTATTTAATAAAGCCCTCGTAGCGGCGCATTACCAGCTGTGCTTCCATCTGCTTCATGGTGTCCAGAATGACGCCGACCATAATGAGTAGTCCCATGCTGGATAGCTGGAGGTCAACGCCGCTAATCTCCCGGCCGACAAAGGGCATTATGGCTACTATGGCTAGGAAGAAGGCTCCCGCCCAGGTAATACGGGTGATGACGTGGTTGAGGTAGGTGGCCGTATTCTTGCCTGGTCGAATCCCGGGTACGAACCCGCCCTGTCGTTGCAGGACACTGGGTATGTCCTGTTGCTGAAATATGACCATTGTATAGAAGAAGGCGAACGAAATTACTAGTACAAAATATAGGCCCCAGTAAAACAGACCCATGGGCAATGCCGCACTTGGGTTGAACAGGTCGACGATGCGGTTAGCCAGGTTAGGGTCGGCTCCGCTTGGGTTGGCAAAGTAGCTGGCCACGATACCGGGGAAGATTGTTATAGACATGGCGAAGATAAGGGGTATCATCCCGGCGGTATTTACCCGCAGCGGGATGTGGGTTGTGCCCGATTGCCGGTACATACGACCGCTGCGGAAGACACTGCGAGCATACTGTACCGGAACACGGCGGTGGGCTTCAGTGAATATAACTATGAAGGCGATAGTGGCCAGGGCCAGGATAGCGTAGAAGGCTAAACCACCGGGGTTAGTCGTAGCAAAGGCGCTGCCCCGGATAATCATGTCACCAAAACCAGCCACGATACCACCGAAGATTATTATGGATATACCGTTGCCGATACCGTGTTCAGTAATGAGCTCACCCAGCCAGACCAGGAAGATGGTGCCGGCGACCATTGCTAGCACCATTGTTGCCATTGGCAGCACGGTGGTACTTCCCAGAACACCCTCACGTTGGAGGTAGACCAGCTGTCCATAGCCCGAGAGACCAGCCATAGGGACGGTGAGCCAGTGGGTAATGAGATTAATCCTGTGCTGGCCGCTTTCTCCCTCCTTGGCAAGCGCTTGGAGTCGAGGGATAACCGGCACCATTAGCTGCATAATAATCGAAGCCGTTATGTAGGGGTAAACTCCCATAGCCGCCACACTCATCAGCCTCATGGCGCCGCCGCTGAAAAGGTCGAGCATACCCAGTAGCTGGTTTTGCTCAAATAGCTTCGCCAGGGCCTGGGGGTCAATCCCGGGAAGGGGGACATGGGCCACGAAGCGGAAGACGGTCAGGATGGCTAGGGTAATGAGGATCCGACGCCTCAAGTCGGGCAGACTGAAGGCGTCGAGCATTGCCTGGAGAAGGCGTGGTCTAGCCTGCCTCTGCTGCATGCCCTACCTCCTCCGCTTTGCCCCCGGCAGCCTCAATCTTGGCTTTAGCCGCGGCGGAGAACTTGTTAGCCCTTACCGTAATGGGGTGCTCTATATTGCCCTCAGCCAGAATCTTAACCGGGTGGTGCAGAGATTTTATCATCCCGGCGGCGACCAGTTTTTCTGGCGTTACCTCACTCCCGGGCTCGAAGGTACTGAGCTTACTCAAGTTGACAATGCTATACTCGGTTCTGAAAACATTGGCGAAGCCACGCTTCTGGGGTAAGCGCGTAACTAAAGGTAGCTGCCCGCCCTCAAAGCTGCGGCTCACCTTGTAACCGGAACGGGACTTCTGACCTTTACAACCCTTTCCTGAATAGGTGCCATGTCCGCTACCGGTCCCTCGACCGACGCGCTTGCTCTTTCTTCTTGAGCCGATGGCTGGGGACAGCTCATGCTGCCTCACTATTTTCCTCCTCCACTTTGACCAGATGTCTCACCTTATTAATCATGCCCCTAACTGAAGGGGAGTCATCATGGGTAACCGTCTGGTTTAGCCGACGAAACCCGAGAGCCTTCAACGTTCTCTTCTGTACCGCTGCGTAGCCAATGCCACTTTTGACCCAGGTGATACGCAATCTAGTCACTGGTTATTACCCCCTCGGTCGTAGCGCCTGACTTACGCTTGGCTACCTCCTCCCCCGGATGTCTAAGCTGGCTAAGGGCGAGTATCGTTGCCTTAGCCGTGTTAATCTTATTTGAACTGCCCAGCGATTTGGTCAGAATGTCCTTGATCCCAGCCGCCTCTATCACGGCTCGGATACTACCGCCGGCAATGACGCCTACACTGGGTGCGGCCGGTTTCAGCAAGACCTTGGCAGCACCGTATTTAACCATGATTTCATGGGGGATGGTGCTGCCGGACATTGGCACTTCAATCAGGTTCTTCTTGGCAATGGCACTGCCTTTGCTGATGGCTAACGGTACTTCGTTAGCCTTACCGACGCCCACACCTACATGGCCTTCGCTGTCCCCGGTCACCACTAAGGCGCTGAAACTAAGGCGTTTGCCCCCCTTCACCACCTTGGATACGCGATTGACATTGACTAGCTTGTCGACCAGGTTTAATTCTGTTGGGTCTATTTTGCTTGGCTGTTCTTTTTTCATCTCTATAATCTCAGTCCTGCTTGGCGGGCTGCCTCGGCCAGGGCCTTGACCCGGCCATGATATTTGTATCCACCGCGGTCGAAAACCGCTTGGGTTATCCCTTCGGCTAGGGCCCGTTTGGCTATCAGGGAGCCCACGAGACCAGCCTTGGCTGACTTGGCTTTACCCGTCATCTCCCCTCTTATTTCTGGGTCGAGGGTTGAGGCTGTCACCAGAGTGTGTCTTCGAGAGTCATCAATGACCTGGGCGTAGATATGATTCAAACTACGGAAGACACACAAACGAGGCCTGGAGGTCGTACCTTGTATATCGGCTCGGACTCGGGCGTGTCTTCTGAGACGGGCTACTCTTGGTGCGGTCTTTCCCATTATTTCTTACCTATGGCTTTGCCGGCTTTGCCGGCTTTGAGGTGAACCACCTCTCCGGCGTATCTGATACCTTTACCCTTATATGCATCGGGAGGACGAATGGCACGGATTTCGGCTGCCATCTCCCCGACTACTTCCTTGTTAATTCCAAATACCTTGATGCGATTAGCCCCTTCTACAGACAGGGTCACGCCGGGTAGTGGCGATACTGTCACCGGGTGGTTATACCCCACCCGGATTAACAGGTTATCGCCTGTTTTTTCTGCGCGGTAACCGACGCCTACTATTTCCAGAGTCTTTTCGAAGCCATTGGTGACTCCCTCCACCATATTGGCTAGGAGGCTTCGGGTCAGCCCGTGTAATGAACGGTGGTCCTTGCTATCGCTTGGCCGCGATACCGTCAGCGTGTTATTGTCCAGGTTGATAGACATATCAGGGCTAATATGACGATGGAGCTCCCCTTTGGGCCCGGTTACTCTGACCTCGCCTTGCCAGATTTCCACCTTCACTCCCGGTGGCACAGTTATGGGCATTAGTCCTACTCTAGACATGAATTGCTCTCCTAGAAGGGTTTACCATACGTAGCACAGTAGTTCACCACCTATCCCCTCCTGCCAGGCTTGCTGACCGGTCATAAGACCCTTGGATGTGGAAAGGATAGCGATGCCCAGACCCCCGTAGACACGGGGAATCTCTTTCTGCTGGACATGTACCCTTAGCCCGGGCTTGCTGACGCGCTCCAATGCGGTAACGACTGACCGGTTGTTCTCATCGTATTTAAGGTAAATCTTGATTACCCGGTGCGGTTTTCCCCTGAGCACCTCGTAATCCTTGATAAAACCCTCGTCCTTAAGGATTCTGGTGATAGCCAGCCTCATCTTCGAGCTTGGTACCAGCACAAAATCGTGCCTGACCATAATGGCGTTGCGTATTCGGTTCAGCAAATCTGCTATTGGGTCAGAGATAGTCATATCCTACCTACCAGCTTGATTTTCTCACACCGGGAATCTGACCAGCGGCGGCCAGCTTGCGGAAGCAGATACGGCATAAGCCGAACTGGCGCATATAAGCACGAGGTCGGCCGCACAATTGACACCGGTTATGCTGCTGCACCCTGTATTTGGCTGGACGCTGCGACTTTGCAATCTTCGATGTTTTAGCCATCTCTATTCACACTCAACTTTTGGAGAAGGGCATACCCAAGAGCTCCAGCAGGTGCATGCCCTCTTCGTCTGTCTTGGCGGTAGTGACAATTGTTATTTCAAGCCCCCGAACCTTATCTACTTGGTCATATTCTATTTCAGGAAAGACGATTTGCTCCTTGACCCCCAGGCTGTAGTTGCCCCGACCATCAAAGGCATCCTTGGGTACCCCCTGAAACTCACGGGTGCGGGGCAAGGTCACATTTACCAGTTTATCGAAAAAGTCCCACATGCGGTCGCCGCGCAGGGTTACCCTGAGTCCGATGGGCATCCCTGCCCTCAATCTGAACTGAGCAATAGATTTCTTGGCCCGGGTAATTACCGGGTGCTGTCCTGAAATAGTTGTCAGGTCACTCTGCCCGGATTCCAGAGCCTTGGCATTTTGAATTGCCTCTCCCACGCCGATATTGAGCACCACCTTCTCCAGGCGTGGTACCTGCATTACATTTTTGTACCCGCACAGTTCCATTAAGGCGGGTGTAATCTCTTTTCTGAACCTTTCCTTCAGTAGTGACATTTAATCAATGACCTCACCGCAGGCGCGACAGAATCGGACCTTTCTTCTGTCTTCAAGGAAGCGGAAGCCGACCCGGGTTGGATGGTTGCACTTGTTGCATAAAAGCATAACGTTGGACACGCGAATTGGCGCTTCCCGCTCTATTATGCCGGCTTGTCTGGCTCCGCGCACGGCTCTCATGTGCCTCTTTATCATGTTGATACCCTCGACCAGCAGCCGTTCGTCCTTCGGGTAAGCGAAGCGTACCTTGCCTGTCTTACCTCTGTCTTTGCCCGTAATAACTAATACCGTATCGTTTTTCCTGATTTTCATCGTCGCCATAACTTATTCGGGTTTTTACCTTCCCCGTTGATTCCTGTATGCTCCTGGCGGCACCCCCGTTTGCCCTGCTCTATTTACTAACCAGTCTCTTCTCTGCGGACTCTGGTTCCGCATTTAGGACATTTGGCCGATTTTTCATCCGTCCATATCTCCACATCCGCCCCGCATTTAGGGCACTTCTTGTGGGTAGGCTTGGGACTAGGGGTGATTCCCGGACATCTATCCGCCATTTTTGCACCTCTCTCATAATACTTCAGGTGCCAGCGATATAATCTTGGTAAAGTTCTTCTCCCTCAGTTCCCTGGCCACCGGCCCGAATATTCGAGTACCTTTGGGGTTGTTCTTATCGGTAAGAATAACCGCTGCGTTTTCATCGAATCTGATATAGGAGCCATCGGGGCGCCGATACGGCTGGGCGCAACGGACAATGACAGCTCTAACCACGTCGCCCTTTTTGACGGCTGCACCCGGTATTGCCTTCTTTACCGTAGCCACGATGACGTCGCCCACTCGGCCATATTTCTTTCTGGTGCCTCCCAGGACATTAATGCACATCAGCTGTCGGGCACCAGTATTATCGGCTGCTTTGAGTCTGGAATAGGTTTGGATCATGCCATCTTCTCCTCAAGCGAATCTCAGGTTATCTCCTCCGGTTGAACCTGGACTACCTCTCCCTTGCTTATTATCTCGACTACCCGCCACCGCTTCTCCTTTGACAGGGCACGGCTTTCCACAATCCTCACCGTATCTCCTGGACGACACTGATTTTTCTCATCATGAGCTTTGTATTTGACAGCTCGCTGGATTGTCTTCTTATATAAAGGATGGCGTTTGGGTGTTTCCACAGCTATAACCACGGTCTTGTCCATCTTGTCGCTCACCACCCGGCCGACCCTAGTTTTGCGCTTCTTTTCCATCATTTGCGTCCTTCCACCTGAGTTACCTCGGGCTTAGCTCCCGCTCCCTTATTATAGTCTCCAGCCTGGCAATCTTCCTCTTGACCTTCGGAATCTCACGGTGGTTTACCAACTGTCTGGTAGTCAGGCGGAAGCGGAGGTTAAACAGCTCCTCGTGAGCCTCCTCTAACTGTTTAGCCAGCTCCTCGTTACTCAGAGCCCGAATCTCCTCAACCTTCAACTGTAGCCAGCTCCTTCTTTAGTGATTCACCCTCAATGCCAGTTTCCCTTACCAGGAACCTCGTATCTATGGGTAGCTTATGGGAAGCAAGGCGCATTGCCTCTTTCGCCAGTGCCTCGTCGACACCAGACATTTCAAAAAGGACCCTCCCCCGTTTTACCACAGCTACCCAGTGGTCGGGAGAACCCTTGCCGCTGCCCATACGGGTCTCGGCTGGTTTCTTGGTAACTGATTTATCCGGGAAAATGCGTATCCAGATTTTGCCACCACGACGGATGTGCCGGGTCATAGCCCGCCGTGCCGCTTCGATTTGTCGGCTGGTAATCCAAGCAGACTCTTGAGCCTGCAAACCAAAATCGCCAAAAGTCAGCGCATTTCCGGCCTGGGCATTACCCCGTCGGTGTCCCCGATGAGTCTTGCGGTGTTTCACTCGCTTGGGTTGTAACATCCTTTTCTTCCTCTTCAGTAGAAGTGGCAGGGGTTGTTTCTACGCTTTCGCTGACCG
Source organism: uncultured Dehalococcoidales bacterium (assembly GCA_964570635.1). Taxonomy (GTDB): domain Bacteria; phylum Chloroflexota; class Dehalococcoidia; order Dehalococcoidales; family CAYYQY01; genus CAYYQY01. The sequence continues at coordinate 1,116 of CAZMZA010000016.1, read as the reverse complement.
GTTCAGCTATTGTCTCCTCGGCGCTTTCGCTGACCGGTTCAGCTACTGTCTCCTCGGTGCTTTCGCTGACCGGTTCAGCTATTGTCTCCTCGGCGCTTTCGCTGACCGGTTCAGCTATTGTCTCCTCAGCGCTTTCGCTGACCGGTTCAGCTACTGTCTCCTCGGTGCTTTCGCTGGCTGGTGCCGCTACCGTCTCCTCGGTGCTTTCGCTGGCTGGTGCCGCTACTGTCTCCTCAGCGCTTTCGCTGACCGGAACAGCTGGCGCCTCCTCAATTTCTATCTCCGTTGGTTCAGGGAGAATGTCACCCTTGTATATCCATACCTTTACGCCGATTCGACCCAGAGTGGTACGCGCCTCGGTGAAGCCGTAATCGATATCAGCCCGCAGCGTCTGCAAGGGCACCCGTCCCTGATGCAGTGTCTCACGACGGGCTATCTCAGCACCGCCTAATCTGCCAGCGCATCTGATTCTTATCCCTTGGGCACCGGCCTGCATGGTGCGGAAGATTGCCTGTTTCATGGCCCGGCGGTGGGCGATACGGTGCTCCATCTGTTCAGCGACTGCTCTGGCTACCAGATAGGCATCCAGCTCAGGCTGCTGAATTTCCCGGATATTCAATCTAGTTTTCTTGCCGATAAGCTTCTCAAGGTGTAGCCTGGTTTCATCAACTCGCTGTCCGCCGCGCCCGATGACAATGCCAGGGCGAGCAGTATGAATGGTTATGTCTACCTCATTTGCCTGGCGCTCAATCTCCACCAGGGAGATACCGGCTTCAGCATACCTCGATTGAATGGCTTGCCGAAGCTTGAAGTCCTCCTGTAGCAGTTCCGGGTAATTCTTGTCGGCGTACCATCTGGCCTGCCAATCCCGTATGACCCCAATCCTGAAGCCCAAAGGGTGAACTTTACGTCCCACTTATTTTGCCACCTCGTCAACAATAACTGTAATATGACTGGAGCGTTTGAGTATAGGGTTTACTCGCCCTCGTGCTCTAGCTCGAAACCTCTTCATCGTTCGCGCGTCGTCGGCGAAGATATCAACAATCTTCAACTCGGCGGGAGACATCTCGAAGTTGTTCTCCGCATTGGCGGCCGCCGATTTCACCACCGTGGCTA
>CAZMZA010000015.1:0-21283 GCA_964570635.1 uncultured Dehalococcoidales bacterium | reverse complement strand
TCCATGGTGGCGGCGGTTTTTTGTCGCCTCAGCAGAGGGTTCAGCTTCGGGGGGAGCATTCCAGGAGATATCAGCCTGACCGCGACCTTGTCTATGTGGCTGGCATTGACCTGGCTGGCGAGGCTGAGGTCGGCGAGGGAGCCTATCTAAGAGCTGTGAAGCCGCGCCAGGATTCGACGGTAGTTACCATTGGTGAGCTGGACTTCTCTGTTAGTGGCGTCCAGAAGCAGCCCGGAGTCCGTATCGTTGAGCACTACTGGTGGACAGGCAGGAGACACACCGAGCTCTTTGCCCAGTTGGTTGATATCCTGAGGAATGTCTGGTACTGCCGCAGGATAGTGGTCGATGCTAGCGGGGTTGGTCAGCCGGTGTGCTCATTCCTGAGACACTCGCTGGGTTCAAAGGTCTCTCCTTTCACCTTCACGGCTCAGTCCAAGTCTCAGCTGGGGTTCAGTCTCCTGGCAGCCATCAACTCAGGCCGTCTGAAGATGTATACCGGGGACGGCTCTGAAGAGTGTCGGGAGTTCTGGTTGGAGGTGGAGAAGGCCAGGAGCCAGTATCGGCCAAACCAGACGATGAATTTCTATGTTGACCCCTCGGACGGGCATGATGATTTCCTGATGAGCCTGGCACTGCTGGTCGAGGCGGCAAGTCAATACACCCCCCGGGGTGCCCGGGGAAGCGCACGGGATGCTTAAGAGGGGCTAAGCCCGCTTATAAAGACACCTCTCCTTATCAAGGAGAGGTGTTGGGGGAGGTTACCTGTAATCTTCAGTAGTAGGCGGTTCTTCTGCCCAACCAGAAGCCGAGGAGTCCCATGGCGAGGGCACCAATGCCGAAAAAGATATACGGGGCCCAGCTGGGCATGGAGAAGATAAAGCCGACGTAAAATGACAGCGGGGTCGTCCAGGCGCTGGCATTGGAGGCACCATCTACTGCCTCCACCCGCCAGTAGTAAGGTACATCCTTGCCGGTGGATTCCAGCTTCTCCTCGTCAGTTAGCTGGTATTCCGAGGTGGCTAAGCCCGTCTTCTGCAATATTATATTGGTGAAATTCGTGTCAGAGGCAATCTGGAGAGTGTAGGTTACGCCACTATCGTCGGTGACATCTTCCCAGTCAAAATAGGCTTTGGACTTTGCCTTGGTGGTGTCAGCGGGGAGGAGCAGCACTGGTACCGGAGGCGCCGCTGATTCCATAACGAAGGTAAGCGTTTGGGTAGTGTAGTTGTCAGTAACGGTTATGGTGTGACTCCCGCTAGTGCTGGGAGGAATGGTGACCACAACCGTGAAAGCTCCGATGCTATCGGTGGTGACAGTAGCCAGCACCACAGGGTCAGTGGCATAGCTGATGGTAACAACGGTATTGGGCGTGAAACCGGTACCGTTAACGGTAAGCTCCATGCCAACATGGCCGGGCGAGGCCGCGGTCGTCGTCTGGCTGACGGTAGCGTTAGCTACAGACGTAAAATTGGCACTGGCAGTGTAGGTGCCATCGGTGGCCAGCACGGTGTAGGTGCCAGCGAGGCCGGCCGGCACACTGAAACTGGCGTTGAAAGCACCGCTGGAATCGGTATAAATTACCGCCGGATTGGTGCTGATGGCAACGTTATTATACTTAATGGTTATTGTCTGGGTAGCTCTAAACCCGCTGCCGGCAACGGTCACTGTTGCAGCTGGAGCGCCGGTGGTAGGGGTAATGGTTATTTTCTCGGCAATAGTGAAAGTGAAAACTGCCGAATAGCCGACGGAGTCCTGGGCTTTGAGGGTATGGCTGCCACGGGAAGCGGAGGGAACGGTGAAGGTACTATTGGTAAAGCTGCCACCGGAATCGGTAGTGGTGGCAGTGGTGGCGCTGACGATTGCATTGTCCCAGTAGAAGGTCACCGTTTTAGTGGCGGTAAAGCCGGTACCGTTGATGGTAATGGTGTCGCCGACGGCTCCTGAAATGGGGCTGGTGGTTATTTTCTGCACTATGGTGACAGTGGCGGTGGCATAATTAGCGCTAGCATCCTGGGCTTTGATGGTGTGGCTGCCGCGGGGAGCGGCAGGCATGGTCAGGGTAGCAGTAAAGCTGCCGCTGGCATCGGTAGTGGTAGCGGTGGCGGCACTCACAGCGGCATTGTCTAGATAGAAGGTCATGCTGGAGCTGGCAGCAAAGCCGTTGCCGCTGACGGTAGTTTGCTCGCCGACACTTCTTGATGAAGGACTTATCGTGATTCTGCGTACGATCACGCTGAAGGAGGCGGCGGTTATCTGTTTAGTAGTATCGTATGTAGTTGTCGTATGCTGGACAGTAACAGCAATTGACGTTGTCGTGGTATAGCCGGAGGGAACTACGAAAGTTTGGCTGAAGGCTCCTGCGCTGTCAACAGAAGCGGATACGATGTACGTGTAATTGAATAGGATATAAACAGTCTGAGCCGCATAAGCGGTAAAGCCGGTGCCGTTTACCGTGACCGTGCTACCTGCAGTACCGGAGGTAGGGGAGAGCGTAATAGCTTGTGCCTGGACCGGACTGGCTGGTATGGCCAGTGCCAGCAGGGAGAGGACGGTGGCCAGGACTAAAATGCTTAGAACCTTACGGTATTTCATCAATTAATCCTCCCCTTTTACTCAAATCAACAAAAGCCCAAGTGCAATAATTGTCTTGGCTGTAGCCTTACCTTATCAATCTTCTTCTGGCACCACGTCTGGGGATGTAGGTGCCAGCAAAATTATCAAGAATGTCCCGGGCAATGAGCCAGGTGTTATGGATTTTGACCGCCGGCAGGTCCCCCTGCCGGCACAGCCGCTTCACCGTCTCAGGATGAATCTTAAGAAGGCGGCTGGCTTCGATTACGTTAACATAATTATCCCATGGTTCCATAATCTGTTGCCCGCTAAATATTGCTTTATCAAAGCAATATTACCACTGTTTTCGACTTTTGTCAACCCCGTGCTATTTCTGGTGACAAAATGCTGTTGACTGCATAGAACATATGTGCTAATATGACTTTGAATTGGGCGAGTGGGGAGGAGCTGTGGAGCCAGATGCGGAATTTTTCCAGGCTGATTTGGACCAATCGTCAGCATTCCCTGGTACCTCGGAAGAGTTAGATTTGCCGCCGGAGTACCATCACTACCGCGACGAGGGCTGTGAAGTGGCTACGGCATGCTCCGGACATCAGTCTCGTTGTGCAGAGTGCCCCTTTCCCAGCTGCATATACGAGGAGGCAGGGGGAAAGCGGCGCTGGTTAAAGAAGACGCGGGACCGGGAGATGCTGAGGCAGTTCACCGCTGAGGGTAAAGGGATAAAGGAGCTGGCGCTTGCCTTTAAGGTTAGTCGGAGAACAGTACAACGAGTATTGAAGAGGGCTAGAAATGAATGAGAATCCTATCGTGACGCAGTTAAGCCAGCGTGACCTGGACAGAATGAAGGGTTATAAAGAGCTGCTTGATTTTTACCACGGGCGGCACTGGGAGGGCAGGGGAAGGTGGGGGGAGAAACGGCTCACCTTCAACTATGCCAAGGTATTCGTGGACAAAATTACCTCGTACTTAATGTCGGGCATTAACTTTGCTGTGGATGCGGTAGAGGATTCGGATGAGGCCCGAGCCGTGGCTCAGAAGGCAGAGGTGGCACTGTACCGGGTGTATGAAGAGAACAACCTGGAGCAACTTGACCTTGAGACGGAGATTGATGGTGCTGTTCTCGGTGATGCCTGCTATAAGGTTATCTGGGATAGCGAGGCGAAGCAGGTCAGAGTAACCGCCCCTGATGTTCAAGGCGTATATGCCTGGTGGCTGGGGGATGATAGCTCACTGGTGTGGAGAGTAGCCTCCAGGTATAGCCTGTCCGCTGAGGAAACCGAGCTACTCTACGGTTTGAAGCCCAAAAATAAGACAGCCACCGTGGTTGAACTATGGACTGACTCAACCTTTGAGCTTTATCTGGATAGCGCCCTGATGGAAAGTAAACCAAATCCCTACGGCTTCATCCCGTTTGTTATTTGGCCCAATCTCCGCGAGCCCAAGAAGTTCTGGGGGGTGTCTGACCTGCCCCAGATTATGGAGAGCCAGCGAGAGCTCAATAGGGCAATGAGCCAGCTATCGAGGATACTGGAGCTGTCGGGCAACCCCATCGCTGTCCTGGAGAATGTGGAGGAGTCGGAGGACATCGCCGTCAAGCCGGGGGCGGTGTGGAATATCCCTGAGGACGCTAAAGCCTATCTTCTTGACCTCCTGCAGGGCGGCGGCGTCAGACTGCATGTAGACTACATCAACCTGCTGTACCGGAGCCTGCACGATATTTCGGAGTCGCCTCGGGCTGCCTTCGGCGGGACCGAGAGGGACCTGTCCGGGGTAGCCCTGGAGATAGAGCTTCACCCGCTGTTGCAGAAGGTGAGGCGAAAGAGGGTTATCCGAACCGCTGTCTATAACCGCAGGAACAGGATGATTCTCAGGTTGCTGGAGCAGTTTCAGGGAGAGAACTTCGGGGCTAACCGGCTGCGGGTGATATGGAGTCCGGTACTACCTCAGGATATGACGAGGCTGGTTGCCAATGAGCAGACACTGGTCCAGAGTGGCGTTCACTCCAGGCGTAGGGCTATGGATGAACTGGGGGTCGAGGACCCGGAGAAGGAGTTTAACCGCTGGCTTGAGGAGAGGGAGATAATCCTCAAGATGAATAAAGACCTTAGCGCCAGGTCTAGCCGGGGCATAGCGAGAGAGAGGGCTTTGGAGTCTCAGGCAGAGGGTGTTGAGGAATAACCGAGAGGGGGTGTTTTGCCTTGCCAGATGACAATTTATCCCAGGAGTCAGAATTCGTAGAGACGCCGGACGAAGAGCCAGCCGGGGCTGAAACCGGGGAGGAGCTGGAGCAGGTCAAAGCCAGAGTCATTGAGCTTGAGGACCTGTTGGCTCAGAAAGATGAAGAGCTAGCCGGGGCCAGGGTGCGCCTATCTGAGCTTGAGGGGATGGCGGCTGAGTCTGAGGAGAGGCTGGCTCGGGCAGTATCGAGCTATAAGTCTCTGGTGGTCAAGTCAACCCAGGGGGTGCTTGAAGAGCTGATAACGGGTGAAACCATTGATGAGATCAACGCCTCCCTGGAAAGAGCTAGGAGCATTGTGGGTAAGGTGAGGCAGGGGCTGGAGGCTGAGACAGCTTCAGCCAGAGTGCCGGCGGGTGCTCCGGAAAGAACGGCGGCTGACCTTTCGGCTCTATCCCCACGGGAGAAAATTCAATACGGAATAGGAGGTAGGAGGTAAATGGCACTAACACTAGCTGAAGCCAGTAAACTGTCCAACGATATGCTACTTCAGGGGGTGGTGGAGACCATCATTAAGGATTCGCCGGTACTCCAGCGACTACCCTTTATCGAAATCGTGGGTAACGGTCTGACCTATAACCAGGAAAAGACCCTGCCCAGCATCGACTTCTATGATGTTGGTGATACCTGGGTTGAGTCCACCCCGACCTTTGAGCAGAAGACGGCGCAGTTGAAAATAATGGGCGGTGATGCTGACGTCGATAACTTCGTCAAGTCTACCAGAAGCAACATCCAGGACTTGGAGGGGGCTGTTATCGAGCTTAAGGCGAAGGCGCTCAGGGACAAGTTCGAAGAGACCTTTATCTATGGGGATGCCACGGCCAGTCCCAAGCAGTTCGACGGTTTAAGAAAGCTCATTGATACGGCTACTGCCAGCGACCAGGTGATAGCTATGGGGGCTACTGGAGCCACCCTCACTCTGGCCAAGCTGGACGAGCTTATTGATGCCGTAAAGGGTGGTAAGCCCGATATGCTGCTCATGAGCCGCCGGTCAAGGAGGAAGATTAACGCCCTGGTAAGGGCGTCTGGCGGAATGATGGAGAGTGACCGGGACCAATGGGGGAACTTCGTCCAGATTTGGGATGGCGTACCTATTGGCGTCAGTGACTGGATTCTGGACACCCATACCGTGGCTTCAAGCCTGGAGACCGGAACCACTAGTGGCAGCTGCTCCACCATTTATGCCATCCAGTCCGGGGAAGGGGGTCTCTGTGGCTTGACCGGCACGGGGCACATCACTGTGGAGCCTATCGGTTCCCTGGAGACTAAAGATGCCAGCCGGACCAGGGTCAAGTGGTACGTATCCCTGGCTTTGTTCAGCTCGGTTAAGGCGGCGGCTCTGATCGGGGTTCAGGATTAAAAGGTAAAGGAGACGGAAAATGGCATTTTCAGACCCAGGCAAGGGGAGGATTGTTGAACAGGGCGAAGGGATAGTCAAGATAACGCTGGCCGAGGCCTGTAAAGCCGGTGATATCCTGGGCTACAGCTCAGGCTGGAAGCGGGCACTGGCTACGGTGGGCACAGCCATTCAGGGAAGGCTGGTAGCCGGTGAGGATGGCGCCAGTGGTGACGTCATCACCGCTTACCGGCGGGCAGTGGTTAGCGGCTACTCCGACGGGACAGCCGGCAATGCTGTCTATGTTGCTGAGGGGACAGATTACGGCAAGATTACCGAGACCAAGCCAGCCACGGCTGGTGATTGCGATACTGTCATCGGCTATATGGTTTCGGCTACGGTGGCGGCCCTGGAGCCCGGTTCACGGGCTGATTCAACAGCCTAGTGAATTGGGGGGAGGGGAAGCCCCCTCCCCCCAGGGGAGGTAAAGTTGGGAAAATTGGAATTGGCAAAATGGTTATGTCGGTTCAGGCTCAGCAAGTATCACCAGGACATTGAGCCGTACCGGTGCAGGGAAGAGGAGTTTCACCGGCTTTTTACGCCTTACGAGGTTATAGAGGGCGGGGTGAACTGCCTTTTGAATACCGGGATTGACGAGATATGGGATTTAGTGACCGGGGCTTCGGCGAACCACTATGACAACGCCGCTGCCCAGATTGGCGTTGGTGATTCCTCGACAGCGGCTGACCCCAGCCAGACTGACCTTCAGGCCGCTACTAACAAGACCTACAAGGGTATGGAGGCCAGCTATCCTACTTCGACAAGCCAGAAGGTAACCTTCAAGTCTAGTTTTGGTGCTAGCGAGGCTAATTATGCCTGGAATGAATGGGTGGTCAAGCAGTCGACCAGCAGTATCTGTCTCAACAGGAAGGTCGAGTCTCTGGGAACTAAATCTGGCGGCACCTGGACGCTTGAAGTGTCGATAACGTTAAGCTAGGGGTAAGTGATGAAAGGGATAAAACACGTATCCGTTGGCACTGAGCTAACACAGGCAGAGTGGGAGAGCGCAACCGGTCATGATGTTGATGCCGGGACATCGTTCCCTGGCTCTCCTGGTGAAAAGGACCTGTTCTACCGGACAGACGGGCACAGGTGGTATATCTATGATGGTTCGGCGTGGGTTCAGGTAAGTGGCTATAAGGAAGGAGCCAGAGCTTACCACGATACCAATCAATCTATCTCAGACTCGACCTGGACTACACTGGCCTTCAACAGTGAAAGATGGGATACCGATGCCATCCACGATAACTCGACCAATAACAGTCGGCTCACCTGTAAGACCGCCGGTAAATATCTGATAATCTTCTCGGCGGAGTTTCAAGCCAATGCCACAGGGCGCAGGTTGCTCCGGGTGGTTCTGAATGGTTCGACCCAGATAGTTTTTATTACCGCTGGACTAAACTCCTCCAACGAATCACAGTTGACTCTGGCTACTATCTATGACCTCTCCGTCAATGACTATGTTGAGGCACAGGTCTTTCAGGACAGTGGTGGTGCCCTGAACATCAACTCAACTGCCCAGACTTCTCCCGAATTTATGATGCAGAGGATAGGATAATGATTAGGGTTTACTACTTACCAGTTGAGAAAATGGACAACACCGAAATCATCAAAGGCATCGAGCATATCCATAATGGCATCATCGAGTGTACCGAAAACCCTGATGTGCGGAAGCTCATTATGGAGGCCACGGCTGATGAGGACGGTGCTCTAAGCGCCTTGGCTCTTGAAGTGCGAGAACCCGCCGCAGAGGAACGGAGGGCAATTGAAGATTTACCGGTACCTGTGCCAGGTAGAGACCTTCAGGCTGAAATCGATGAGCTGAGGGCTAGGGTGGATAGTGTGGAGAGTTATTTGGGGGTCTAGCAAATGCCATTTCCATACAATTTCCCGTTCTATTTTGAAAGCGGCTTTAGCTCATCCGACGCTGGCTCGGGAACTGAGTCGCTGGTCTCGAGGCTGGCTGGTGTCGCCGAAACGGGCTCGGGAACGGGTTCTTTTCTATTGCTGGCGGCATTTCTTGTCGGTGACGAGGGCACCGGTGTTAGTGCTCTGAAAGCCCTGATAGAGACCGCGGGCTCGGATATGAGGTTACCTGGCCGCCCGGGTCAGGTAAGGATACCATCCAAGGGGGTGAATTTATGAATCTTAGCGAGATGATAACCCTGGTCAGGAGAGACCTTAAGGATGAGGACGCTAGTAACTACCGGTGGTCAGATGATGAGCTCACCAGGCATATTAACCGGGCGGTGAGGGAGCTATCGGAGAGGGTCCCGTTACCGGCTAAGGCTACCCTGCCCACCACCTCAGGCTCGAGGGAGGTTGATATATCGAGCCTCTCAGACCGGGTTATGGTGGAGGCCGTGGAGTACCTGGTAGATAAGTCTCCGCCTCAATATCAACGTTTCTCCATCTGGGGGGACACCCTGACCATAATAAGCGGTGACGAACCCGACGGCACTAACTGTTACGTCTATTACGGGACTCTGCATACCCTGGACGCTACCAGTTCGACTATTCCCACCAAGCATGAGGATTTGGTCGCTACCGGGGCTGGTGGTTATGCCGCTACGGAGTGGGCAGCCTACGCCATAAACCGGGTCAATGTTGGGGGCACCATAACCCCCAGGGAGTTCCGGCTCTGGGGAAGCGAGAGGCTGAGAGTCTTCAGAGAGGGACTAAAGAGGCTGGGTAGAAGACAGAGGGTCAGGACCCAGCAGTTCTTTACATCTGAATCCGATTAGGGATAATTACCGAAAATTTAAAGGGGGTTACTATGACCGTTAAGCAGGGACTACCCAAGACCAAGGAGGGACTGCCCAAGGAGGCGTTTGCCATCGTTGGCGACCCCGACGACCCCGATACCTGGAAGCTGCCTCACCACAAGCGGAGCATCTCTAGGGCAATGAAGGGTAAGCTTGATATCGAGGAGACAGTTGACTGGCAGCGGATGCCGGTAGCTGTGGCGGCTTTATCACCAGTGGGGTATAGGGGGCAGAGGGTTGAGGCCAGCCCCGAGGATATACTCAAGGCAGCCGGTCACCTGGCTGAGCACTACCGAAAAGCCGATAAGCCCTTACCTGATACTCTAGCTGCTCTGGTGTAGGACGGTGGACTGGTATAAGACACTGTGGTCAAGAATAGGCGGGCGTCCCTGGACCTTTATCCTGCGGGACACCTGGCATAAACTTGAGGGTCTTTGGATTATCGCTCTGGTGGCTATAGGGGCGCTGCTCGGGCATTGGCTCTGGGATTTGGTCTTTTGGTTGCTCCTGGTATTTGCGCTGGGCTACATCGGCGGCCACCTTTTCTGGGGAAAGGAGTATATCCCGGGCCAGAAGGGTAAATGAAGTGAGGGATAAGGTAAAGTGAGAAGCCTATCGTCAACTCTGCTGGCCGCTCAGCGGGCAGCCAGCCGTACCCCCTATGTCAAGGTTGAAGCCCAGAGTACTATTTGTGGCTTGGCCAGGTACGACTGGGAAAGGCTTTATAACGGGTCCGAGGATGATTACCTGCACGCTGTTACCCTGCCGTCGGACGGCTCGCTGATAAGGGTCAGGGCAACTCCATCGGCTGATAACTGGAAGCTCTATCGCCAGCGGGTGGCTAACCCGGGTCCGGATTCAGATTTCAGCCAGTGGACCTATTGTAACCAGTATAATGTGCTTGCCGTCACTGCCTGCTCCTTGGGGGCAGAGGTGTCCATATTCTGGATAAACGTCAGCCGGGAGATTTGCCAGCTGAAGAGCACCGACTATGGTGTCAACTGGGGAAGCCCCACCGTGCTGAGCTATTCTCCGACTACGAGCGTGGGCGATATAGCCGCCGCCTACAAGGCTAATGGCGATATCGCTGTCTTCTTTACTGACCAGGCAGTCCTCTATGTAATGAAGTACCTGAACGGGGACTGGGAGGACTGGGTTGCCTGGGATAAGTCCACCGGTACCCTGTCGGGGGTAGCCACTGTCTATGATGGCGACTGGGAACTCCTCGTTACCGGGAAGGATTCCGGAGATAATTTTAAGCTCTGGTCTCTTGTTTATGGTGATGGCGGCGAGGTTACAGCTGGCACTTGGTCAGCGCTAAAGGATGTTGCCTCAGCGCCATCGGATGGCTATTTCGAGTACCACAGGGTCTTTATAGACAAACCGGATGTCTATAGGGCTTTCTTCGTTGAGAAGTTCACCGGAACCGAAGCCTATAGCCGGCCTTTCTGGACACATACCGTCATTGACAGCAGTTTCCTCAGTAACCTGTGGCATGAGCCGATACCGTTTGAGCTGTCGAGCAGCTACGGGCTGGCTATTGCTCATCATGGTGATTACCGCTGGCTGTCCACTCCCAACGGGGTCTGGCGAGCTGAACCTGGCGAGCAGAGCCTTGACCTGACCAGTGATGTGCTTTCGGTCAGGGAGGAGCTGGCGGAGAGCAGTGGTCAGCTGGTGTTTGAGTTGCGGAATGATGATGGCGGTTACGCGTCGCCGGGGAGCGGGGGTCTCTCAGTCCTCGACATCGGCTGTCAGTTAGCCTTCAGTGCGGGCTACCGCACCTCATCCGGTAATGAAGTAAGCTCGGGTCAAATCTTTACCCTTGATGCCTACGAGCATACCAGTTCGGAGGCCAAGGCTACCTTGGTGTTGTATGCCTCGGATGCCTGGAACCTGATAGCAACCTGGAGAGCCAGGCATCAGTTCCGGTGGAATCGGCAGACCGAGGAGATGAGCGTTAAGGATATTCTCGCTTTTGTGCTGGCTAGGGTCGGTCTCGAGATTGAGGTAAAGTCGCAGTCATCGGTCATAACCGGTTACTATCCTGACTTTGCCATTAACCCCGGTAACCGTGGCGACATGGTGGTAAGCCGGCTGCTGACCTTCGTTCCTGATGTCCTGTTCGTTGAAGGTAATAAGGCCTATCTGGTGAATCCCCAGTCGTCGGATAGCTCGGTCTATAGCTACGGTACAGACCATGCCATATTTGAGGGGAGATACGGAGTGGCAGTATGGGAGTATAACCGCATTGAGGTTGAGGGCTACGACCCGGTGAGCGAGGCGCCGGTTATCGTTAACCGTTTTGAATGGGACGAAATAGACAGGGTCTATGACAGGCTGAGGCAGGTTGAGGACCGCAACCTGGATACGGTAGCCAAGGCCGAAGACCGGGGCGACGCCTACTTGAGAGAAGCTGAGATAAAGTCTGGCCGGGGTGTTATTACCATCCCGGTTAACTGCGGGCAGCAGCTTTATGACGTCATTGACATAACCGATAGCCGGGCGGGGCTTGATGCCGACAAGAGACGGGTCGCGGGTATAGTCCTTGTCTTTAATCCGAGCCGGGCACAGTACGAGCAACGGTTGACACTGGGTGCAGTATAAAGGAGACAGCGGAAATGAGTGTGAGAAAAGCAGTGCTAAAAGGTTTCAACCCGGGCAACTACACCGCCACCGTCCAGCTAACTGGCAGCTACAAGGCCTATCTGGAAAGCGTGGCCGTGGCTAGGAACATACCAGCCGCGGAGATGGCTCAGGACAGAAAGGTGGCAGTCATATTCTTCGACGAACATAATGCCAAAGAGGCAGTGGTAGTGGCTGTCTACACCTAGCCCTCTTACCTATCTCATTGTTGTGGCGCGATCCGAGCAATATTCTTTAGCATGGTGAGGATGCCGATGACGGCACGCTGCAGCTCCACCGGCTCTTGTGACAAAACGCTGGCCACATAGGGGTCTAAACGATTGCTGCTATAGGGAGCTGCCTTCTCAGCTACGCCAAGCTGCTGCGGGGTGAGGTACTCGGCCAAGGTAAATAGCTCGTGCTCATCGAAGCCTAGCGGTTAGGCGACCCTTCGTAATATATGGGCTGACGGAAAACGTTGCCCCCTCTCGATTCGTCCCAGGTGCGATGCAGATACCCCTGACACAGCCGCCAGTTCCTGCAGGGTCTGGTCTGCGGCTATTCTACGCTGCTTTAGTATCCTGCCCAAATCATTCCTGGTTTCCATATTGGTTAAAAGTATAGTTTGCCATTTGTCCAATGTCAAGAACTTTTGGGGTGTTTCTTGACGACCAGGAATCGGGGATATACAATAGCCTGGCTGAATTACGATGGGCAGAAAATATGACGTTGTCATTGTTGGTGGTGGACCGGCTGGCATCTTTGCCGCCTTGGAATTAGCCCAGAGGTCTGACCTGGATGTCCTGCTGGTGGAGAAGGGCAAGGATATCGACGGACGCTGGTGTCCGGCCCGTGACTCTGATGATGTTTGTATTTCCTGTTCCCCCTGTAATCTGGTTTGCGGGCTGGGTGGGGCTGGTGCCTTTAGCGATGGCAAACTGACACTGAGCAGCGAGATAGGTGGTCGGCTTAGGGATTATCTGGGCGAAACTGATACCCAGACTCTGGTCAAGTATGTTGACGATGTCTACCTCAAGTTTGGTGCTTCGGCTGAGCTTTTTGGGATCGGTAAGAAAGTTGTTGAGTGGCGGGATAAGGCCTACCTGGCTGGATTGCGTCTGATACCAACGCCGGTGCGTCACCTGGGCACTGAGCGTTGCCGTTCGGTGCTCAAGGCTATGCGGGATTACCTCGTCTCACATATAGACTACAGGCTCGAGGCGACGGCTGTCTCGGTCATGGTTGAACATGGTCAGGTAAAAGGCATCGAGACCGAAGCCGGGGAAAGCTTGGATTGCCGTTATCTTATTGTGGCGCCGGGTAGGGAGGGAGCTGACTGGTTGGTCAGGGAGGCTAACCGGCTCAATCTAACGGTGCACAACAATCCGGTTGATGTCGGGGTTAGGGTGGAGGTACCTGCGGTAATTATGGAGAAGCTCACCACTGACCTGTATGAGGCCAAGCTTGAGTTCCTTTCCAAGACTTTCAACGACCGAATCAGGACCTTCTGCATGTGTCCGGGCGGTGAAGTTATTATGGAATCCACGGGCGGTAGCGAGCCGATAATCACGGTTAACGGTCATAGCTATGCCAGCCATGCCAATAGCAATACAAATTTTGCCCTGCTGGTGAGTACGAGCTTTACCAGCCCTTTTCGGGAGCCGATAGCCTATGGCCGGTATCTGGCAAGGCTGGCCAATATTCTCAGTGGCGGGGTGCTGGTGCAGCGCTTGGGCGACCTCTTGGATGGACATCGGTCTACCCCGGCCCGCATCGAGCGGGGCTTAGTCCAGCCTACCTTGAAGAGTGCCACTCCTGGCGACCTGAGCTTTGTCCTGCCCTATCGTCACCTTACCGGGCTCATAGAGATGCTTCAGGCAATGGATAAGCTGGTGCCGGGTATCGCTTCACCCCACACCTTGCTCTACGGGATTGAGGTCAAGTTCTATTCGTGCCGACCTCAGCTCAGTCCTAATCTGGAGACCGAGATTAGCGGTATGTTTGCGGTGGGTGATGGGGCTGGCGTTAGCCGTGGTCTTATCCAGGCATCAGCTTCCGGTGTGGTGGCAGCCCGTGAGATATTGAGGCGAAGCGGGCACTTACACTCTGTCGCCTACGGGGACGTACCGGAAGCCGGGGAACCCCACGATTTTTCCGGGTAAGACTATGGTCGGTTTCTTGGGGATTGACCTTACTTCAGCCGAGGCCAGACCGAGTGCCTGTGTCGGGCTAGATGGGGAGCTTGACCTCATCTACGCTGGTTCTCTACATGCCGATTCGGATATTCTGGGGGTAGCCGGTGGGCATGGGTTTGAGTTGGTGGCTATTGATGCCCCGCTCAGCCTCCCCCGGGGGCTCTGCTGTCTGGAGGAGAGCTGCCCTTGCCAGTCAAGGGCTGGAGTTAAGGGGCGGAGCTGTGAGCGTGAGCTGGCCAAGCTGGGACTCCCGTGCTATTTCACCACCAAAAAGTCCATTATTAAAGCTATGGTTTATCGTGGTATCAGGCTCAGGGCTGAGCTGGAAGCCAGCGGACATAAGGTCATCGAGGTCTATCCGTACGCCAGTAAGGTTCGCCTGTTTGGTCGGGCTATTCCGGCCAAGTCGAAAGCGGCTGGTCTGGCGTTCTTGAAAAGGCATATTGGTAGCTTACTGCCCGCTAGCTCTGCCTGTGTGGAGAAGTTTGACCACCATCTGTGTGATGCCGCTCTGGCCGCTTATACTGCTTTCCTGCACTGGTGGGGCAGGACGGAGCCGGTCGGCGAGGTCGAGGAGGGTGTAATCTGGCTGCCTCTGGTTGACAGCCAGCGTTGGCTCGGCTATTATGGGTAGATGTAAGTAAGGACGGTGATGCTATGTGACCCATGTAACGATTTCAGATAACGAAAGTTTTGAGAGTTTGCTCAGACGGTTTAGTAAAAGAGTACAACAGGATAACATTCTGTCTGAGGTACGGCGTAGAGAGCATTATGAGAAGCCTAGCGTTAAGCGTAAACGGAAGGAAGCGGCCAAGAGGCGTAAGAGTGCCAGGACGTGGAGACGGTAGCCGTCTCGTTCCTGTTGGGAGCTGAAGGTGGAAGCAGTTAACCCTGAGAGTAAAGGTGCCCCATTATCTGAGTGGAAGCAGAAGCTGACGGATGAACTCAGGCAGGCAATGAGGGGCAGGGATAAGGTAAAGGTATCGGTCATCCGCTTGGTGATGGCAAGTATTAAGAATGCCGAGATTGCCCGGGGTGGTGGTCTGGATGACGGGGATATCCTTGGTGTCATTGCCAAGGAGGCCAGGCAGCGGCAGGAGAGCATTGAAGCCTTCAGGAAGGGAAACCGCCAGGAACTGGTAGCTCAGGAAGAAGCTGAGCTGGCTATACTCCAGGGGTATTTACCCCGGCCGGTGACCCGCGAGGAGATTATAGCTGAGGCCCGGCGGGTTATTGAAGAAGTCGGGGCTCAGGGTCCTAAGGATAAGGGTAAGGTTATGCCCAAGCTCATCGCCCAGCTTAAGGGTAAGGCAGACGGGCGTGAGATAAATGCTATTGTCACTGAACTACTTTCTTGATACTCCAGTCTCCTTTTGCCACCGGGTTCGCTAGTTAAGTTATTTTCTGCGGGAAAAGAGTCAGGCCAAGGGCCTGACTTTCTTTATATAAATTGTCGGCCGGAGAGTGGCCTGAGCCGGTGGGTCTTCAGGACTCAGGCAGGGCTCTTTTTAGCTCTCGTTCGAGATGTGCCGTTTCAATACCTGAATTCAGCATTGCCCAGGGTAACTCCTGGTTGCTGTCCCACCTCTGGTGAGCGTAGAAGTGTGTGTCCAGGTGGCATTTTGCCACCGCCTTGCGCCAGCCGGATAACGATACCTCTTCTACGTTGGCCAGCGCTTCGGCCAGTTTAACGTCGCCTCTGGCTAGGACTGCCTGAACCTGGCTCCAGGCCGGGCTCTCCACTTTGAGCTTGACCCCTTTCGGTGCCAGGGCCTTTTTGAGCAGAGACAAACGGTGGTTCAGGGTGGCGACGGGTGCCATAGGCAGCCACTGGAAGGGGGTACTGGCCTTGGGCACGAAGGGAGCAATGTTGAGGCTGATGCGGCAGCCGCTCTGCCGCCTGTCGAGAAGGTTCTTACCGCTAAGGGTGAGGTCGACGATTGCCTCTATATCCTCATCCGTTTCCGAGGGCAGACCTATCATAAAGTAGAGCTTAAGCTGTTTTAGCTTCTGCTCGGCGACTCTGTCCATTGCCTCCAGGATGTCGTCCTCAGTGATGCCCTTCTTTATGACGTCGCGCAGGCGCTGTGAGCCAGCCTCAGGGGCGAGGGTAATGGTTCTTGCCCCACCTCTAGCCATCTCTCCGAACACCATGCTTGGGAGCGGTTTTATTCTCAGCGAGCTGATGGAGAGTTCAGCCCCCATCTGGCGCAGTTTGGTCAGTAACTCCTCTATCTGAGGGTGGTCTGTGACCGCAGGGCCAACCAGTCCCAGCCGCTTTCTAAACTCGAGTCCCAGTTCCGCCTGGGCTACCAGCTTATCTACGGAGCGGAAGCGCATGGGGCGGAAGGCTGAGCTGGTCAGGCAAAAGCGGCAACCCCAGTTGCAGCCCCGTTGCACCTCAATCAGGTAAAGGTTACCCAGTTCGGTGTCTGGAGTTAGTACCGTGGAGGTGGTGGCGAAATCGTCCAGAGAGCTTACCCATTGGCGAGTCACCGGGGCCCCAGTCTTTATTAAGGGGACATAAATACCGGGGACAGAGGCCAGGGTCTGGAGCAGGTCGGTACGCTTCCCGTTAATGCCCTCATCAAGTATGGGAATCATGGCTGGCAGTATTGCCTCTGCCTCGCCGATACACAGGCAGTCAAAGAACGGGGAGAGGGGTGCGGGATTGGCTATGATACACGGACCGCCAGCGATAACCAGGGGGTCATTGTCACCGCGGTCGGCAGCGTACAGGGGGACGCCACTGGCCTTGAGAGTGTGCACCACGTTGAAGTAGTCAAGCTCGTAGGTGACGGAAAAGGCTAGGACAGCGAAATCGGGAAGCGGCCGCTGGGATTCGAGGCTGAGGGGTGGCTGGCGGGTAACGTGCTCTCTTTCCCAGAAGGCCCTTTCGCCGACGACCTGGCTGTAGCTGTTGAGCAGGCTATAGATGGTGTGGATACCGAGGTTGGACATGCCCAGGTAGTAGGAGTTGGGGTAGATAAGGGCGATGGGGATTCTGCCTCCCCAGTCCTTCACGATGGTACCCTGTTCTCGAGAAATTAGCTCTCTGGCTCTTTTGATTTCGTCCCAAATCATTAACGATATGCGTCTAGTCCCCTGTTTTTATCTCGATTATCGAGGGGGAAAGACTCGGCCCGTTGGTCGGGGGGGAGGACAGCTCTACATCTACGTCTCTTGCCCGGATGCGCTCGATAGTGGGCAAGAAGAGTGAAATAACCAGAAGGACAACCAGGGTGATATAGGGAGCCCAGTTTATCCCGGGTGACTGGAGCCAGGCCGGGATGAAGGCTTGAGACAGTAACAGCGCCACAATAAGAAACGAGATGAGGCCGAAGGCAGCCCTCCTGAGTTGGCGATCCAACGGCGAGCCCAACCACCAGCGCCACCACGGTGGTCTGATGGCGTGGTCCCAGATGCTGTTCAGCAGTTCCCGGGCCACTAGTTCTATGGGAGACCTTGATTTTAGGCTGACGCATTCCTGAAGTCTTCTTTTCGCCCCCGGCATATCCTTGGTTTTGTAGTGCAGGCACCCCAGAAAATACAGGATATACGCCCTTAGCTCTTTGTTACCTGACTTAAAAAGGTCGTCCACTCTTTCCAGTTGCCTTATGATGCCGGCTATCCTGTCTCGATACTGCGTTTCACGGCTGGGAGAAGACTCCGCTTCAAGATAATTGGCATAGGCGCGCCAGAGGAGGGGAGCGGGGTCAGCCAGATCGAAGGCAATCGCCTGGGCGAAGGATTTGTCTGCCCTGGCGTACTCTTTCCGTTCCACTTCAATCCGACCTCTAAGTAGCAGGGCCGGGGCAAGCCTGTTATTGAGGTTGAGTGCCTGATTGACGTGGGCCAGAGCCGGCTCCGAGGCGCCCAGATTAAACAGCGCTTCAGCTAGGTTGGCACGGGCCGGGGCAAATTGCGGGTTTATGGCAATAGCCCTGTTGTAGGCGGCCAGCGCCTCTTCGTATCTCCCCATCCGGTTAAGGGCGTTGCCTTTATTGTTCCACCCCTCGGCCAGTTCGGGGTTTATGTCGGTGGCCTTATTGGCGCAGGCCAGGGCTTCTTCCTGTCTTCCCAGCTCGCCAAGTGCAGCCCCCTTGTTATTCCAGGCTTCAGCCGATTGGGGGCTTAGCTCGATGGCCCGGTTAGAGGCATCCAGCTCTAGCTCGTATCTTTCCCGCCGACTCAGGCTAATCTCGAAGCTGTACCCGGGTTCAGCAGCCTCTAATTCTGTCTCCACGGCCCGGGTACCGGTAGCCAGTTCTTCTTCAAGTCTCTCAAGCTCAGCGGCAACAGTCTCCGACGGGTACCAGGCTTCGGTAGCCTCTGGCTTTTCTTTAGCCGCCCTCTCAGTCTCCTCAGGGGCAGCTTCCGGTTCTAACTTATTGGCCGTGCTATAGGCAGCCTGGGCTTCTTTCTGCTTCCCCAGCTGCTCCAGCGCAGCGCCCTTATAACTCCAGGCTTTGGCATATTCCGGGTTTATCTCAATGGCCTTATCATAGGCGTCCAGGGCTTCCTCAAGTCTGCCAAGCCGACTCAGGGCAATCCCCTTGTTGTACCAGACTTCGGCGGATTCCGGTTTTATCTCAATGGCCCTATCATAGGCATCCAGTGCTTCCCCATATCTGCCGAGTCGGCTCAGAACGACCCCCTTGTTTATCCAGGGGTCGGCGTATTCCCGGTTGGAGTGAGTGGCCCTGTCGTAAGCGTCCAGTTCGTCTTCAGTTCTGCCCAGCTCACCGAAGGCAAGGCCCAGGCAATACCAGGCTTCGGCAAACTCCGGTTTTATCTCAATAGCTTGCCTGAAGGCGAAGACCGCTTCCCCGTGTCTCGCCTGCTGACCAAGGGCAACCCCTTTCTCAAACCATTCCTCGGCTGTCATACTGTCTGCCATCTTGTTTTTCCCTCTACGGTTGGTCAGCTATCGCGCCAACAATCCTGTTTTGCTTAAGGTCTATCAGCCCCTGTTCGCATATTCGCAGGAAGGGTATAGCTTCCGAGCCCAGGAAGTTCAGGGTATCACGTATGTCGGGTAAGGCCCAGCCCAGCTCGGCCGCCGCCTGCTGGATTTTATTAAGTTTATCAGCTATGGTCTCCATAGGCTCCGTTGAAATTATGCCACCTATGGGGAGGGCTATTTCAGCCAGTATTTTGCTGTTGGCACAGACCACAATGCCTCCGTGTAGCTCTCTAATCCGGTTGACCGCCCGGGCCATGTCAGCTTCGCTGGCACCTATTACTATGATGTCCCAGCAATCGGTGGGCGTGCTGGAAGCGACGGCACCCTGTTTCAGTCCGGTACCCCTGACGAAGCCGACGAAGGTCTTGCCAGTCTGGTAAATCCGCTCAATAGCGGTAATTTTCACCACGTCCTGGCTGGTGTCCAGTTGTGCCAGGCCGCCCGATGTCGGAACGTCGGTTATGCCTTCTTTGGTAAGAGTATCGGTCACCATGTCTATCACTCTTACCTTGGCCTGGCTGTGGCTGCTTTTTGCCGGAACGGTGAAGTCGCTGGCATCAAGACTCTTGGGCAGGCGGATGGTGTTTCGTGTGGCTCTGGAGTAGCGGTGTTCCCGTGGTGCTACCAGTAGCTCGCCGTCCCTGGCTACTACCTGCCCGTTGCTTATGACGTACTCAGGCCGGATAGTCTTCAGGTCCGGGATAATGACGATATCGGCATACTTGCCCGGAGCGATGCCACCGATGGTGTCGTCGATGGCAAAGTGCTGGGCAGTGTTTATCGTTGCCATCTGAATCGCCACGACCGGTTCAAAGCCGAGGTCAATCGCTTTCTGTACCACAAATTCCATGTACCCGTAGTTGATAAGCTGCTCTGGTCCCAGCCCGTCTGTGGCCAGTGCCAGCCGCCTGAGGTCAATATTCGCGTCCTTTATTTTTGATATGGTTTCCAGGTCACTCCTGGCAATACTCTCCCTGGCAAAGACAGTAAGCCCGGCTCGCAGCCTTTCCAGGGCCTCTTCGGCGGTAGTCGGTTCGTGGCAGGAGGAAATGCCCGATGAGATATAGGCCTGCAGCTTGTTGCCCCTGGCACCGGCAGTGTGCCCGTCAATCTTCTTACCTGCCCTTATTGTCTCGGTAATGAGGTCGAGCGTCCTTGCGTCGCCATCAACCACCGGTGCCCAGTAAGGCTCACCCAGACCGAGGACTTCTTTTCTTCTCAGCAGCCTGCGGAGCTGGTTGACACTGAGGGCACGCTCTTCAGCCGCCGGGTTGATGCTGACCATTGGTGGGGCGGTGATAAAGATTTTTATCGGTTGATTCCGGGCTGACCTTAAGAACTCGATAATCCCCCGGTACCCCATGGGGAAGACAATACCGGAGACCTCGGTAATAATGGTGGTAGTGCCCCCCTTCATCGCATACCTGACCAGTTCGCTGGTTGAGTAGGTGAAGTCGCAATGGGTATGCCCGTCGATGAACCCGGGAACGAGTGTCTTTCCCGTAGCCTCAATGACCTTGGTTGACGGGCCGATAGCTTTATCGGCGTTCTGGCCTACATAGGCGATTTTTTCTCCTTTAATGAGGACGGTATCCCCGCCCAGTACCTCCCCGGTATATACATTCACTATGGAGCCATTAACGATAGCTAAATCAGCCTCAGCCTCGCCCAGAGCCACCCTCATCAGTTCATTAATGTCATTTGCTGCTGAGTGGCTGCCTGATTTTGGCATGTAGTAACCTCCTTCTCAGACTAACTTATAGTCTACCAGATATAGCCTGTCAGAGAAAATAGTGACTGGAGGGGCGTGATACGACTCAGGTAACAGAGAGTGTTCTCGGAAGCAGGTATATGGGCTGCTGGCGAGGCGGTAGCCCATAGGACACCAGAAAGTACCAGGAGCGTCCTGGCACCCTTCTTGGTGAGTTTATCATATAGACGCTGGGTCTAGCCCACCACAGCTATTGCTTCAATCTCGATGACTGTTCCCGGGCCATACAGTCCCTTAACCACTATCAGGGTAGCCGGCGGGTGATAGCCACCGAATAACTCGCGCCTGAATTTTGCCGTTTTATCAAAACCCTCCACGTCCATAGTGTAGATACGCAGCATAACTATGTCCTGGAGAGAAGCCCCCGCCGCCTCCAGGACTCCTTTCAGGTTCAAGAGGGCGCGTTCGGCCTGGGCAGCCCCATCACCGACCAGTTTACCCTCCTCGTCATAACCTACCTGGCCGGCGACGTAGATGGTATTCCCGGCCTTGATGGCGTGAGCATAGCCTCGGGCTTCATGTACGTTTTTCGGTACAATAATCTCTTTGGGCATTTTACTCCCTCCTCTATTCTGACTTTTGCTGGCTATTATATAGTCTATAGGAGGAAATTGCGAGTGGGGTATGAAATGATGTGAGTGTCGGAGGTTAATAGAAGCAAGAGGCTAATTGGTACTCAGGCTAGTCTCACCAGTCCTTTGCCATAATAGGGGGTAAGTATTCTTATGCTTATCCTTAGCACTTCGTATACCCGCAGC
>CAZMZA010000014.1:0-21776 GCA_964570635.1 uncultured Dehalococcoidales bacterium | reverse complement strand
AGGTCAGGGACCAGGAAAGGGGTCTGCAGAGAATCAAAACCAGTGTCGGCCGTATCATCTTTAACGAGGTTCTGCCTCCCGAGATGGGCTTCTACAATAAAGTGGTTGATAAGGCAGGCTTGAAGCAGATTGTAACTGACTGCTGGAACCTGCTGAGTAATGAGGACGCAGCGGCAGTACTGGATAGCCTCAAAGAGCTTGGCTTCCACTATGCCACTAAGTCGGGGACTACCATTGCTATGAGCGATATTGAGGTTCCTCAGAGCAAGCCCAAGCTGCTGCAGGAGGCTGAGGAAAGAGTGGCTGTTATCGAAAACCAGTACCGTCGGGGCTTAATCACCGAGGATGAGAGGTACAGCGGTGTCGTGGAAGCCTGGATGGAGGCTACCGACAAGATTACTGACGCCATCTCCGAGGGTTTTGACCGCTACGGTGGTGTTTACATGATGGCGAACTCAGGGGCCAAGGGTAATATCTCCCAGATTAGACAGATGGCCGGTATGCGGGGCCTGATGACTAACCCCTCGGGCAAGATAATTGACTTTCCTATCAAGTCAAGCCTTCGTGAAGGGCTTGATGTTCTGGAATACTTTATCTCTACCCATGGTGCCCGCAAGGGACTGGCTGATACCGCCCTGAGGACATCGAGTAGCGGTTACCTCACCAGACGCCTCATTGATGTTGCCCAGGACGTTATCATCATTGAGGAGGACTGTGGTACCACAGATGGCATATGGATATCTGAACCCGGGGAAGAGGGGCTACTGCCGTCTCTCGCTGAGCGAATAATGGGGCGGCTGGCTGCCGGTAGAATAGTCAATCCTGGTACTGGAGAAACTATCGTTGACTTAAATGAGGAAATTGATGAGCAGAAGGCAAGTGAGATTACCGCTGCTGGGATAACAAGGGTTCGGGTCAGGTCTGCCCTTAGCTGTCAGTCCAGGCAGGGGGTCTGCCAGAAGTGCTATGCTCAGGACCTTGCCCGTGGGCGTCTGGTCGACCTCAACACGGCCATAGGTATAATTGCTGCTCAGAGCATTGGCGAGCCAGGTACCCAGCTAACTCTGCGCACTTTCCACACCGGCGGCGTAGTGGGTGTTGATATTACCAGTGGTCTGCCGAGGGTGGAGGAGCTCTTTGAGGCCCGACCGCCCAGGAGTAGAGCTATTATCTCGGAAATAGACGGGGAGGCTGAAACCATTGATAGCGAGGGCGAGAGAAGGATTAAGGTCACCAGCCATGAGGTTTTCCGCGACGAGTATTCACTGCCTTCTGGCTGGCAGGTTATGGTGAGCAACGGTCAGTCGGTGGATATAGGAGATGTGCTGGCTTACCTGCCCTCCGAGGTGGAGCCTGCCGAGCCATCGGTTGCTTTAACCGCTGAGACTCAACCCATCCTGGCTCGTGTTGCCGGCGAAGTGGTTATGGACGGTGAGCGAATATTTATCGTGTATGAGGAGAAGGAGGAACGCGAATACATTGTTCCGAGTGCGACCCATATTCGCGTTCAGACCGGAGACCAGGTAAAAGCGGGAGAACAGCTCACTGATGGTTCTATCAACCCGCAGGATATTCTGCATATTCTGGGCAAAGAGGCGGTTCAGCAATACCTGGTGGATGAGGTACAGAAGGTATACCGCTCCCAGGGGGTTAACATCAACGATAGGCATATAGAGGTGATTGTGCGGCAGATGCTGACCAAGGTCTCCATTGATTCTTCCGGTGATACTGACCTGGTGCCTGGCGAGCTGATAGCCAAGTGGCATTATGAGGATACCAATGCTAAGGTGCTGGCTGAAGGTGGTGAGCCAGCTACTGCTCACACCGTACTGCTGGGTATTACCAGGGCTTCTCTAAACACTGATAGCTGGCTGGCAGCTGCATCTTTCCAGGAGACGACAAGAGTACTGGCGGAAGCTGCTGTCCAGGGCAAGGTGGACAGACTGATCAGGCTGAAGGAAAACGTCATTATCGGCAGGTTGATTCCAGCCCGCTATTCGGCTAGCACGGCGGCACCCGCTCTGGAGGCTGGCGAGGAGACCGAGGGCGAAATAGCTGAAATATCTGATTTCCTTGATAGTGGGGACTTCCTTAGTCCCGATCAGGACAGTTGAAGAAAGGTGAGGTTGACATAGGTCGCATAGTATCGGGCAAAGCCGGCGCTGAGGATATACCACTTGATGCCAGCCTGCGACCCCGTCGTCTGGACGATTTCATCGGGCAGAGTCGCATCAAGGAGAATTTGATTATAGCTATCACCGCTGCCAAAGGCAGGGGTGAGGCGCTGGACCACGTACTGCTCTACGGTCCCCCCGGGCTGGGCAAGACTACCCTGGCTCATATCATAGCTGCTGAGATGGGGGTAAACATCAGGATTACCTCGGGACCGGCGATTGAGCGCACCGGGGACCTAGCCGCAATCTTAACCAACCTCCGCAGTCATGACGTGCTCTTTATTGACGAAATCCACCGTCTCAATCGGGCAGTGGAAGAGGTCTTGTATCCCGCGATGGAGGAGTGCGCCCTGGACATTATTATAGGCAAGGGTCCCGCTGCCAGGAGTCTGCGTCTCAACCTGCCGGCTTTTACCCTGATTGGTGCCACCACGCGCTTCGCCTTGCTGAGCCCGCCCCTCAGGGAACGTTTCGGTGCCGTGTACCGCCTCGATTTTTATGACGAGGCAGCGGTGAGGGAAATCGTGAGCCGCTCAGCTCATATCCTTCAGGTGGAGGTGGAGGCTGGTGGTCAGGAAGAAATAGCCCGTCGGGCTAGAGGTACACCCCGGGTGGCTAACCGACTGCTCAAGCGTGTCAGAGATTATGCTCAGGTTATGGCCGATGGCGTGGTCACCCACTCGGTAGCCATTGAGGCCCTGTCCAAGCTGGAAGTCGACCAGATAGGACTGGACGAGGTGGACCACAAGGTACTGCGTACCATAATCGACAAGTTTAATGGCGGTCCAGTGGGACTGGAAACTATTGCTGCCTCCATCAGCGAGGAGGCGGATACTATTATGGATGTCTACGAGCCCTATCTCTTGCAACTGGGCTTCCTCGAGCGAACCCCGCGGGGTAGATTGGCGACACAGCTGGCTTATCAGCACCTCGGTGTGCCCTATAATAAGGGCAAAACCTCTCAGACAACCCTATGGGAATAGACCTTGCCTGTCTAGCCACTTTACAGACAATCTTGTTCTTGTCATAGAAGCAGATTGACTATGAAGGTTAACTCGGTTCTGGTTCATTGCTGCTGTGCCCACTGTGCTGCTTATACTGTTGACCATTGGCGGCGGCAAGGGTACCAGGTCAGCGCACTGTGGTATAACCCCAATATTCACCCTTATCTGGAGCACCAGCACCGTCTGGAGGCAATCAAGACCTTTGCTCAAGGGGCGGATTTGCCACTGGTTATTATCGAGGGCTATGACCTGGTAGAGTATTTCCGGCGGGTGGTGGGGCATGAGTCGGAGCGTTGTCGGTATTGCTTCGGGCTGCGCCTGGGGAAAACGGTTGAAACTGCTCGCCAGATGGGTTTTGGTGCTTTCACTACCACCCTGCTCATCAGTCCTCATCAGAAACATGACCTCCTCCTTGAGATTGGCAACGAACTGGCCGGGGAAAGGGGGGTAGACTTTCTATATGCTGACCTCAGGAAACGCTACTCGGACAGCCGCCGAATGACCAAGGCGCAGAATCTCTACCGCCAGCAGTACTGCGGTTGCGTTTATAGTGAGTGGGAACGCCATGCTGGTGTCAAAAACGCATAGCGGGCTTTGGCTCCCGGTCCTTCTGGTCTGTGTTTTGTTCTTCTTTGGCTGTGGTGCACCGCCGGGTACGGTCGGGGTGACAGAGGTGATTGATGGCGACACCATCGTTATTGAGGGTGGCTACCGGGTAAGGTACATTGGCATTGATACCCCGGAGCTTTATCCTCAGCCTGAAGCCTATGGTGTCGAAGCGTGGCAGCTAAACCGCCAGCTTGTGGAAGGTAAGAGGGTTCGCCTAGAGCGGGATGTCTCTGAGACCGACAGGTACAGCCGCCTGCTGCGCTATGTGTATGTCGATGGCATATTCGTCAACGGCGAGCTGGTAAGGGAAGGGCTGGCCCGGGCCAGAGCTTATCCACCTGATACCAAGTACCAGGACTATCTTGAAGAGCTGGAGCAGCAAGCCAGACTTAAGAGCAAAGGGATATGGGCAGAATAAGAGGGGGAGCCCCTGTAGGAGACTCCCCCTTCGTATTTGTGGTGGCTGCTATCCGGCTCCGTTACCTTGCCCAGCCCATCCTTGCCCCAAACCCGAATCTATGACCACCCCACATATGCCTGCCAAGTAAGCCCCGGGTGCCGAGAGCACGCGGGCACAAAGAGTCCATTGCCTCTGGCCTAGCCTCCCGCCACTCCAGGATGGCATTATACTCCTCTTGAGTAATGCGCCCGCTTTCCAGGGCTTTATCAAGGAAGCTGGTAAAAGCTTCACTCTTCATTTCCTGCCTTGCCTGCTCGAAGGCATCCGCCAGCTGCTCCTCGGGGATGCCCAGAATATCAGCGACTCGGGCAAGGAGGCCGTTAATGCTGACTTCCGGTGCTGGCGGGGTGTCTTCTTCTGCCATCACCGTGGCGGTGGTACCCACTGTCAGCAATAGCACTGCCATCACTACTGAGATGATAATCTTCATCCTTTTCGACATTGCGCCTACCTCCCATAGCTAATTGTCTGCTCAGTCCAGAATAGCGTAGACCACGGCAACGGTAACAGTAATCGTCGTCTCGCCGGGGCTGATTGGTGTTGGGGCTGGGGCAGCTTCGGCCCCGATTGAAATCTCACGCGGGTAGACGGGGTATGGAATCTGGGTACTCTCGGAGATGTAGGTGGGCTTACCCAGGCTGACACCAGCCAGGTCAGCCAGCTGCTCGGCTTTGGCTTTAGCATCGGTCATTGCCTTGGTTCTGGCTTCATCGTAGTAGGCTGTCGGGTCATCTATGGAAAAACTCAAGCTGTCTATCCGGGTGAGGTCGCCGCCGGCCTCAACCACAGCATCGATGATGGAACCGGCTTTTTCCATTTCCCTTATCTTGGCGGTTACCATATTGGTTACCCGGTAGCCAATGACGACTTCTTGCTCAGTTTCCCGGTCCCATCTGGTTATCTTGTAGATGCTGAATTGCTGGGTTTGAATGTCCTTCTCAGCCACCCCGTTCTCAGTCAGGGCTGCCTTCACCGTGTTCATGGCTTCAGCGGCCTCACTTTGAGCCTCGGCTACGCTTGCCCTTTGGGCTTCAACGCCCAGCCTCAGGTTGACAATATCAGGGACGGCTGGGACCTCGCCCTTACCACTGACTGAGAGTCCTTCCGGCTGGCTCGAAATTATTCCTCCCAGGTTTGTGCCCTGTGTGCAGCCACTAATACCAGCCGTGACTAGCACCAGCACCATGACCAGACCTGTAACCAGCAGCCATTTGCTCTTCATCGTTCGCCTCCTTTCTAGATTTCTTATTTATATAACGAAAAAGTTGCCAATTGGTTAGTGGTAGTCAGGGGAATTAGCTCGAAATTAGGTTCTGGCTAGTCCAGAGCGTCCAGGGCTTTCTGGTAGCTTGATTCCGATACCGAAATTGCCTGGCGCAGGGCGGGTCTTGCCGAGTCCGGGGCTTTATCCAGCACGGCACGAAGTGCCGCCGGGTGGTCCGTGGCGTATTGCTTCAGAAGCGTCCTGAGTCTGGCTCTCCCGTTGGCCGAAGCCGGGACCTCTTTAGCGCTCTCTGCCGGCTCCGGTGCCGGGGGTGCCACTGGTGGAGCCATCATTGCTTTGCCTCTACCGTTCTCGGCCAAAGGCGTGTCGGCTATCATGACCAGCAGCTTGTTGAGTCGCTGAGCGGTTGGCTCTATCTTCTCTGGCTTATCCCAGTCCACCATATAGACTATCTCGGCTACCCTCCTGTCCGCCAGCTTGGCATACAGTTCTGTTTTGCCAATATCAGAGGGGGTTAGTACCAGCCGCACCTGTTCGGTTGCCAGCTTCACCGGGTAGAGGGGGCTATTGGGCATACTGGAGTCAGCCGCCGCTGCTGTTCCGCCTCCGGCTAGCACCAGGACAAGAAACAGCGCTATAGCCGTTGCCCACCGCGGCTGCCAGCCCAGGAGGAAGGAGACCCAGCGTTTGGGCTTTGGCGGCTCCCCGGCTGAGAGAAGCTGGTACCTGATCCTGGCTTTGAAGTCGGGGCGGGGTTCAATAGCCGTTGCCTGCTTGGTCTTAAGGGCCGTCTCTAGCAGGGGCTTGAGTTCAGCGGTGTGCTCCGGGTAGCTTGCCAGACACTGCTCTACGGTCTCGCCCCTGACCAGCAGTCGTTCTATACATTCATCTAGGATATCGTCAAACTCTCTAGGCCTGTTCATTACTCTCTCCCACTACCAGTAACCGGCGCAGGGCGGCGATAGCACTATGCTGTAGCGCCTTTATCGCTCCCTCACTCTTACCCATGACCTCAGCTACCTCAGCGATAGATAGCCCGCCGGCAAAGCGCAGGCCAATTACCTCACGCTGTGCCTCGGTCAACCGTTTGGTGGTGGCGGCCAGCTGCTCAATCTCCAGTCGGCGCTCGGTCTCCAGCTCCGGATTGAGTCCACTGCTTGCCGATGATTCGTCGAGGGGAACGGCGGTGTGTCTCTTCTCCTTTCTCAGGTGGTCGGTCACCAGGTTACGGGCAATGCGAAATAGCCAGGACGAGAAGGGTACACCCTTCCACTTGAAGGAAGCAATGGAGCGGAGTGCCTTGAGAAAGACCTGCTGTGTCATGTCTTCCGCTTCTGTCCGGTTTCCTATCTTGAGCACCGTATAGCGGTATATCTTGTCGAAGTGGGCCTCGTATAGCTGGGCGAAAGCCTCTTTGTCTCCTTGCTGCGCCCGGCGAATGAGGCTCTGCTCGTCCTGCACCTGATAACCCTCCGGCAGCTAAACCCCAGAGCCGTATGCGTGCTCCGGTCTAGCTGTAACTGCGGTGTTACCCTGTGCATATAGTATAACGAATAATGTACATAAATGTTAGGTCTGAGAGAGGGGCAAATGAAAACTTTTGGTGTTCTTTAGGAGGTTTAGAGATAAGGCCATTATTAAAGACTGATGATTTGCTGTTGATAAGAAAAGGTTTTATAGAAATGGTTGCAAGGGGGCGATAAAGTGGAGATGTAGGTAGAGCTAGGGAGTTAATGAAGCGCATGCTTCGCAGGGTGAAGTAAGGTACGTAAATGAGTGTAGGAGCTTCAACCTCTAACGAAAAGATACAAACGTATTGTACACCCTAGGGAAAATGTAATATCAATAATTCTATCAAAGAATTTATTGATATGTTGACAGGCGTGATGTTTAGGGGTTATTATTTTTATGTTAAGCTCATTATTTTAATATTTGATAAGTTTTGGGGAATAGTAATGACAGCAGAAATTGCCATAATGAATAAAGAAGCAGTTGCACTGGCAGCAGATAGCGCTGTGACTGCAACTTTATCTAGTGGCCAAAAAATATTTACTTCAGCAGATAAGATATTTGCTTTATCAGACACTAGCCCAGTAGGAATAATGTTTTATAATAACGCACAGTTTATGGGTGTCCCTTGGGATACTATAATAAAATATTTCAGAAGTCAATTACCAAAGCAAGGATATGATAAATTAGAAGATTATTTAAGTTACTTTATTAAATTTTTAGAAGAGGATAAAACGATTATTACAGAAAAGATGCGAAAGGAGTTTTTGGAGGCTATTGCTGTAGGATATTCTCATACTATAAGAGAGGATATTGAAAAAACTGTAGAAGAAAAGATAAATGAACAAGGCTCGATAGATAACATAACAATCGAAGAAATAGTGATAAATATTATCAATAAACATGCCGCTGAATGGAAAGTTACAAAAGAGGCAGTTAAAAGTTCAATAACTAAAAATAGAAGTAGAAAGATAATTAAAAATAATAAAGAGATTATTGATACTGCAATAGACATGACTTTTGGGAATTTACCGATATCGAAAGTGCGTAATAGGCTATTTGAAATTATCGAGGGTTTATTACATATGGGGAGAAATGAACAATTAAGTTCAGGTGTAGTAATTGCAGGCTTTGGAGAAAAAGAAGCTTTTCCTACAACAATAAGTGTGGAATTTGAAGGATTATTCGATAATAAGTTGAAGCACTGGAGAAAATCAAAATCGGCTATTGGCGTAGATACTTCGGCCACAATCGCTGCTTATGCACAACGTGAAATGGTTCATAGATTTATGGAAGGTATAGGCCCCTTTTTTTTAGAAATTATGACAGGATATTTATCACAATTACCAGAGAATTTTGCTAAGAGTCTGGTAAGAAGATTAAGAAAGTATAGCAAATCCGAGAAACAAAGATTAGAGAGTGGTCTAATAAGAAAATGTAAAAAAATAATTGACGATTTCAACCAAAATATGATAAAAGAAAAAGACGAACGATTCATTCAACCTATTACCAATATAGTATCCGTACTACCAAAAAACGAATTAGCGGCTCTAGCTGAATCATTAATTAGTTTAACTATAGTAAAACGAAAGTTTTCGCC
The DNA here is from genome assembly GCA_964570635.1 of uncultured Dehalococcoidales bacterium. Classification (GTDB taxonomy): domain Bacteria; phylum Chloroflexota; class Dehalococcoidia; order Dehalococcoidales; family CAYYQY01; genus CAYYQY01. The sequence continues at coordinate 13,195 of CAZMZA010000014.1, read as the reverse complement.
TGAAAGTGAAACTGTTGCCGAACCGATTGATATAGCGTTAATTAGCAAAGGTGACGGATTTATCTGGATGAAAAGGAAACATTACTTCCAAAAAGAGCTTAATCCTGCATTTTTTTCAAGACGGTTTAAGGAGTAGAGAAATGAATAAAAAAAAGCAAAAAATAGTTAAAATATCATCAATAGAGGAATTTAGACGTATATATTTACCGAAATTACGTAGAGAAGAGGTCTTATCAACACCTGAAGAAGCAAGAGAATATGGCGCTGCACTAGCGAGGCAAACTCTTGAGAAGATGAGGATTGCATAATAGTTAGATAATTATACAGACATACATATGTTATGATTCACTATTGCATTCGAACTGGAAATAATAAAAAAGCAGTCAAGAACGACTGAAAGTCAGGCAAAGCCTTTATTCTTGACGGCTGGCGGAGTAGTCAGATAATGAAGAACTAGGGGAGCTGAACAGCTCCCCTTATTAGTTACAGAGCGTCTGGTAAGGCCTTGGCTGGAAGCCTAAGGCGGAGGTGGCCAGGGCAGGCATCCACTCTTCCCCAGGTGTGCCGTGAGGAAGTGAATATGTTACAATAATTCCAGATAGAAACTTTACTTAGCAGGGGGCTAAGTTTTGTCCTACTATGTGCGCTTGATGCGTCAGGAAGATATTGGTCAGGTCATTGAGATTGACCGCGAAGCCTTCCCCACCATGTGGCCGCCACCTAACTACCGACGCGAGCTGGAGAACCGTTTAGCCCATTATATTGTGGTCTGCGATGAATCCAGAAAGGTTGAGGAGCCCGAAGCTGAAGATACCCCGGATAGGGGCTTTTGGGGTCTGGCGTCAAGGGTGAGACGTCTATTCAGCCCCGACCGCTTCTTCGGCGGGGGGGAGCTGCCATCAGGCAGAGAGTATGTCGCCGGTTTTGCTGGTATCTGGGTGGTGACTGACGAAGCTCACATAACCAATATCGCCGTACGGGAGAACCATCGTCGCCACGGGCTGGGTGAGCTCTTGCTTATATCCATCGTGAACCTGGCGGCAGAGCTAAATACCCGCTTCCTTACCCTTGAGGTGCGGGTCTCCAACACCGCCGCACAGAGCCTTTATCGCAAGTATGGCTTCAGCCAGGTAGGTCTACGGCGTGGCTACTATACGGACAATCGCGAGGACGGTGTGTTGATGTCCACACAGGACACCACTGAGGCTCCGTTTCAGGCACAGCTTCAGCAGCTAAAGCAAGCTCACGCCAAGAGATGGGGGATACCCCTCTACGAGATTGTCCGATAGTTCCGGGATTTGATGTTACCTATATTTACGGAAGCGCCTCCGAAGCGAGCTTGCCAGCTATCCCCCAGTTGTGTTTGGGGATATCTTTGATGATGATTTCTACCGCTTCCGGGGGGACATTCAAATTGTCCGTGAAAACGGAGGTTATACCTGCCACGAGCTGCTTCTTCTGCTCGATGGTGCGTCCCTCCCACATGTCAATGGTAACTACTGGCATAGTAATCTCCTTTCCTTGATTTCATGCTTGGTGGTGATGTTAGTTTAGGCCGGTAGTTTTGTCAAACTGTCTTGAAACGGGCCAGCGATATAATTATAATACTGCCACCCAAAGGCGGTATAAATAAGGAGGGGCAAAATGCCAAAGGAGCTTATTACTCCAGCAAACGTACATCGTCCCCGGGGCTATTCTCATGCCTTCAAGTGCGGTAATACTGTTTACGTCGCCGGGCAGATAGCTTTTGACGAGGAGGGCAGGCTGGTTGGTGAGGGTGATGTAGTCGCCCAGACGGAGCGTGCCTACGAGAACCTGAAGAGAGTCTTGGAGGCAGCCGGCGCTTCTATCTCGGACATAGTGGAGATGCACATCTACACCATGGACCTGGAGGGTTTTAATAAGACGGCCGAAATCAGGCGCCGGTACTTCGCTAAGCATTTCCCGGCCACCACTCTGCTGGTGGTCAAGGGGCTGGATGAGCCGGGCACCCTCATCGAGGTCGAAGCCACCGCCGTAGTGGACTAGACCTTCTTGACCGAGAGGCATATATTGCGGGAGAAAACTTTGAGCGGGAAGTGGTACGAGCTCTCGGGGGAGGATTTGAGCACCTCAAAGCCAGCCTTTTTCACCAGCGCCTCCAGCTCTTCGTAAGAGAACAGGTAGTGATAACGGTGCAGGGTTTTGTCTTTTGTGTGCCAGGGCACATCGACTTCTTTGCCGCTGAACCAGAACCTGGGCTGCCAGCGGTTCCAGACGGTAATGAAGGCTTCACCGCCTGGCTTCAGTACCCGTCTCAGCTCATTTAATGCTGCCTCTCTCCTTTCTTTGTCGCTTATGTGGTGGTAGGTGGCTACCGAGATTGCCCAGTCGAAGCTCCCGTCGCGGAAAGGAAGATGATTGGCATCGGCTACAGACAGGTTGGCGGTAAAATCGAATTTATCAGAGTATTTTCGGGCAAACCTCAGCATCTCAATGGAGACGTCCACACCATATAGCTTAAAGCTTTGTTTAAAGGGCAGGAAGTCCGGACCGTGAGCGCAGCCAACATTCAGCAGCTTCCCATTCTGCCACCTCTGTGCCAGCGCTTCCAGTTCGCTTTTGAACCTGGTCCAGTGCCGGGAGCTGTACCAGCTCGGTGCTATCTCGTCAAATACATCCCTAACTGTTGTCATAAGCCAAAATTTGCTAAACTGGTTATATGCCTCGGAGTCAGTATACTATGAAGAAGTTTACCAGGACAATCTCAGGAGTTACTCCGGTAGCGGTTATGACTCAGCCCATGGGGTGCCCGGGGCAGTGCATATACTGTCCCACATACCCGGCGGCGCCCCAGAGTTATACTCCGGAGTCGCCGGCGGTGCTGCGGGCCAGGACGTGTGACTATGATGCCGGCAGTCAGCTTGAGCTAAGGCTGCGAACTCTAGCCGAGATGGGGCACCCCACAGATAAAATTGAGCTGATTGTAATGGGTGGCACCTTTCTGGCATGTCCCGAGGACTATCAGTACCGGTTTATCAAGGGCTGCTTTGACGCCTTAAACGGTGAGGAGTCGGCTACCCTGGAGGAGGCGAAGCAGCTTAACGAGACTGCCGAACATCGCTGCACCGGACTGTGTATCGAGACCAGGCCTGACTATTGCGGACAGGAAGAGACACAGCGGATGCTTGAGTTCGGCACTACCAGGGTGGAACTCGGTGTTCAGACTCTGGATGATGACATCTACCGACTGGTGAGGCGGGGGCATGGGGTGGAAGACGTGGTTAGAGCTACCACGTTGCTCAAAGAGCACGGTCTCAAGGTGCACTACCACTGGATGCCGGGGCTGCCCGGCTCAACCCCGGAGCATGATTTGGAGCTTTCCCGACTGCTCTTCAGCGATGCCCGCTTTAGGCCGGATGGCTTGAAGCTCTATCCCACCATGGTGGTGGCGGGCACCGAGCTGGAGAAGTGGTATCAGGACGGGCGTTACCAGCCATACGATGATGATACCATGATTGGCTTACTGGCTGAGATAAAGGCTATCGTGCCCAAGTATGTCAGAATCTCCCGGGTGCTGCGTGACATCCCAACTAAGTTTATCGTGGGCGGTCTGAAGGACGCGGTGAGAGACCTGGTCAGGGAGCGGATGGAGTGGCTGGGTGCTACCTGTAGGTGCATCAGGTGCCGCGAGTACGGCCACCGGGCAAAGGGCGGCTGGGAAATAAGCGAGCCCCGGATGACAAGGACGGACTACGAGGCGTCGGGGGGCAGGGAGGTATTTTTGTCCTTTGAGGATGAAAGTGAGACCCTGTTCGGTTTGCTGCGGATGAGGGTTCAAGCCAGGCCCGTAACCGGGCTGGGGGAGGAAGGTAACGGTAATCTGGCCATAATCAGGGAACTGCATGTGTATGGTCCTGAGGTCCCCCTCAGCCAGCAGAAAGAAGAGGCGGCACAGCATAAGGGGTTGGGTAAGGCACTGATGAGGGAAGCCGAGAGTATTGCCGCCGGGGAGTTTAAGGTACGGCGGATGGTAGTTCTGAGCGGTGTCGGCGCTAAAGAATACTACCGCTCTGAGTTTGGCTACAGCTCACAGGGCGACTATATGGTCAAGGGGCTTTAGGCTCACTCGCCCTTATCTTTAGCCAGTCGCTCCTTCAGGTAATCTACGACCTTTACCGGGGAGGGGTCAACCTTATATAGAATCGCCAGGTAGCAGCTTACGTAGTCGCCGAAAAGCACCAGGCTCATTATCTGGCTCAGGGGACTGGCACCCTCTCCCTCAACCGTCTGGTGGCTGACCTTGGACTGGTCAAGGATTTCACCGGTTAGCCGGTAGCGAAGCCTGATGCGGTGCGGCAGCAGCGGTGAGTCAAGCATAATCACCACCATGCTGGCAGCTAGCTCTGCCGGAAACTGGTAGCCAACGACAGCGTTATGGTTAAGCTCCGGGAATACCTCGTGGAATACCCACGCCTTACCGTTCTCGTTAATCTGTGTTTTCCAGCGGCGTGCCACCTCAGCGACTGCCCCGGCCCCATATATCACCGGTAAGTGCCCGTACAACCTTGCTGCCAGTTGTTTTGCCGGGTTCCGGGATGCGGGCGCACTTTCGTTTATTCTCGGTGATAGCTTCTGTAATACCTCAACCGTCTCAGCCACATCCGCTGACTTATCGCTGGTAAAGCCCAGTTTTTGCAGAAAGCAGAGGAGGGGCAGCAGACCCCAGGGCAGGGCGGCGCGGGGTTGGGCTTGATAGTCGAGGGTAAAAACCGGGATACCGCTTGCCTCAGCCATTGTCTTCAGCTTGCCGCCAGTGGTGGTTACCAGCTTTTTGGCTCCTGTCTTTAGCGCTTGCTCAAACGCGGACAGGGTTTCCTCGGTCATCCCCGAGTAGCTGGAGGCAATGACCAGGGTGCTGTCATCAACAAAGGCGGGGAGGTTGTAGTCACGGTGGACGATTACGGGCAGCCTGGCTTCGGGTGCCACCAGACTGCTTACCAAGTCACCACCGATGGCGGAACCACCCATGCCCAGGATAACCACCTTGTTGGCCCGGGAGTAATCTTGAGGCAGGCTGAATTTCATCGCCGCCTGCCATGCCCGCAGGCACTGCTCGGGCATTTCACGGATGCGCTCAAGCATGCCTTCCCGGTCGTACTGCTGGAAGAGCTGAGGGTTATCTAAGTCAGGACTTTTTATCTACCTATCCCCTTAGTCTTTATTTGACGCCGGCCAGTCCTTTGCCCAGGTCTAGCAGCCTCTGTACCCGCTCCGGACTGTCGGTCTCGGCGTAGATGCGAAGTACCGGCTCGGTTCCGGAAAACCTGATGAGCAGCCAGCTGGTGTCAGCCAGAGTAAAACGAAAGCCGTCGATAGTGTCGGCTTCTACCACTTTCACCCCGTCGATATATTCTGGTCGGTTATCTCTAAGACGGTCAGTTATCGTCTGGTGTTCGCCCTCGGGGAATGCTATATCCACACGGTGGTAGTAGTGAGGGCCTACTTTACTGTAGAGGTAGTCCAGGAGCTGCGAGGGGGTCTTACCGGTCTTCAGCATCAGGTCTAGGAAGTAGAGACCGGACAGGATGCCTTCTCGCTCGGGCACGTGACCGCGGAAACCGTAGCCGCCGCTCTCTTCCCCGCCGATGAGTGCCTTCTCGTTCAGCATTATCGGCGCCACATATTTGAACCCCACCGGTGTCTCATAGACAGGCACGTTGAATATCTCACCTAGGCGATAGAGCATGCTGGTGGTGGTTATAGTCTTTACTAACGGGCCTCGCTCGCCCCGTATCTCAAGCAGGTAAAGGGCTAATAGAGCGAAGACCTGGAGCTGCGTAATAAACCCCCCTTTCTCATCGATGATGCCAAGGCGGTCGGCGTCACCGTCCATTGCCAGACCCAAACTGGCCCCGTTCTTTGTTACCGCAGTTGATAGCTTGGCTAAATTGGCGGCGATTGGTTCTGGCCGAATCCCGGGGAATAAGGGGTTGCGTTCGTCATTTATCTCCGCTACCTCAATGGCTCCTCCCCCCAGCAGTTTCTTGAAGTACCCGGCGCCAGCTCCGAACATCGGGTCAACGATTACCTTCAGCCGGGCCTGGCGTAGCTCGTTCAGGTCAATGAGCTTTCCCAGCTGGTCGAAGTAAATCGGTTCCAGGTCAAGGTATTCTATTAATCCTGTGGCTAGAGCTTCAGCCAGCGGCGTCTGTTTTACCTCACCGGTGGCCAGAGTGTCAGCAATTAGTTTTTCTATCCGGGCTGTAACCTCAGGCGAGGCGCTGGAGGCTTGTTCGGACTTATATTTGAAGCCGTTCCAGTTGGCCGGGTTATGGCTGGCGGTTATGATGATAGCCCCGCCTGCCTTTTTAGCTAAAACGCCGAAGGTTATGACCGGCGTCGGGGTTGCTTTAGGGCAGAGGTAGACCTTTATCCCGCTGCCGGCAACCACCTCAGCCGCCGCCGCAGCGAAGTCCTCGGAGGCGAAGCGGGTATCATAGCCGATAATCAGCCCGCGGCCGGACAGTCCTGCCTGGTTAAGGTAGTCAGCTACGCCTTGAGCGCAGGCACGCACGTTGTCGAAGGTGAAGTCCCGGGCAATAATGCCTCGCCAGCCGTCGGTGCCGAATTTGATAGGGCTATTTATCTACCTTACCCCCTTAATCTTTATTAGCTAATTACCCAGCGCCTCAGCTCTCAGGGTTTCGGCTTTGTCCGTCCTCTCCCAGGGCAGGTCGAGGTCATCCCGCCCGAAGTGGCCGTAGGTAGCGGTCTGTCGGTAGATGGGGCGACGGAGGTCCAGGCTTCGAATAATGGCTTCGGGTCTGAGGTCGAAGTGTTTGTTGATCAGGTTGAGTATGACCTCCTGGTCAACGTTGGCCGTGCCGAAGGTTTCTATTGAGATTGAAAGGGGGTGGGCAACGCCGATAGAGTATGCAATCTGGACTTCCATTCGCTCGGCCAGCCCCGCAGCTACAATATTCTTGGCGATGTAGCGGGCGGCATAAGCTGCCGAGCGGTCAACTTTGGTCGGGTCTTTGCCGGAGAAGGCGCCACCGCCGTGCCGGGCAATGCCGCCATAGGTATCAACCAGAATCTTCCGTCCGGTAAAACCGGTGTCGGATACCGGTCCGCCAATTACAAATCGACCGGTGGCATTAACGTAAAACTTGGCCCTATCGTCTATTAGTGAGGCGGGAATAACGGCTCTGACTACCCGCTCAATAATATCTTTCTCTATCTGCTCGCGGCTGGCATTGTCGTCGTGCTGAGCGCCTATCACCACGTTGTCTACGCGTTTGGGAATGCCGTTGCTGTACTCTACGGTTACCTGTGATTTGCCATCGGGGCGGAGGTAAGGCAGCGTGCCGTCCTTCCTTACCTTAGCCAGACGTCGGCAGAGCTTGTGTGCCAGAGAAATAGGTAGCGGCATGAGTTCAGGCGTCTCATCACAGGCAAAGCCGACCATCATCCCCTGGTCGCCGGCACCAATCTTATCGAGCTCCTCAGCACTGCCGGAGGCTACTTTCGCCTCTTGCGATTCGTCTACTCCCATAGCAATGTCGGCAGACTGGGGGTTAATGGAAACCAGCACCCCGCAGGTCTCGTAGTCAAAGCCGTATTCGGGATGAGTGTAACCCACGTCACGGACTACCTGGCGCACTATGTTGGGAATTTCTACGTAGCAACTGGTGGTAATCTCGCCTAAAACAAGTACCAGCCCGTTGGTTACTGCCGTCTCACAGGCTACCCTGGCGTAGGGGTCCTGTTCCAGTATGGTGTCAAGAACTGCGTCTGATATCTGGTCGCAAAGCTTATCCGGGTGTCCTTCAGTGACGGATTCTGAAGTGAGCATGTATTTTGGGGAGCTAGCAAAACTGTTGGCCATTGATCCTCCTTTTTATGTCCCTTCTTCCCAGCTACTCAGGTATGTCTCCTGCTCTGGGGTTAGAGTATCAATGTCGATACCCATAGCCTTAAGCTTTAGCCGGGCCACCTCTTTATCGATTTCTTCAGGTACGGGATAAACCTTAAGCTCGAGGCTTCCCCTGTTTTTGGCGATATATTCCAGGCACAGCGCTTGGTTGGCAAAGCTCATGTCCATTACGCTGGCCGGATGTCCTTCAGCTGCCGCCAGATTAATTAATCTACCCTCGCCCAGCAGGTACAAATGACGCCCATCAGTTAGAGTGTATTCATCAACGAAAGGTCGTATCCGCCGCTTGTTCTTGGCCAGGCTTTCCAGGGTTGGAATATTGATTTCCACGTTGAAGTGTCCGCTGTTAGCCAGGATGGCTCCGTCCTTCATCTGCTGGAAATGGGCCTTATCAATAACATTCTTGTCGCCGCTGACGGTAATGAAGATGTCCCCGATACCGGCAGCCTCGGCTAGCGGCATAACCCGGAAGCCGTCCATAACCGCTTCCAGAGCCCGGACCGGGCTGACCTCAATTACTATCACGTGAGAACCCAGGCCGCGGGCCCTCAGGGCTATACCACGCCCGCACCAGCCGTAGCCGCAAATGACGACCTTTTTACCTGCCCAGAGAATATTGGTGGCGCGGGTAATGCCGTCAATGGTGCTCTGGCCGGTGCCGTAGCGATTATCAAAGAGGTATTTGGTCTGGGCATCGTTTACCGCAATTATGGGGTACTTTAGCTTGCCGGCCTTCTCCAGGCTGCGCAGTCTGATGACGCCGGTAGTGGTCTCTTCGGTACCGCCGAGGACATTACCAATCAGGTCGCTTCGCTTGGTGTGAAGCGTGGTTACCAGGTCAGCGCCATCATCTATAGTGAGCTGGGGCTCAGTGCTTAGTGCGGTAGCAATGTGCTTGTAGTAGGTAGTATCATCCTCTCCCTTGATAGCATTAACCGGAATGCCGTATTCGATAACCAGAGCGGCCGCCACGTCGTCTTGAGTGCTGAGCGGGTTGGAAGCGCACAGAATGAGGTCAGCTCCCCCTTCTTTCAGGGCCAGAGCCAGGTTCGCCGTTTCGGTGGTGATGTGCAGGCATCCGGCAACCCGAATGCCCTGGAGCGGCTTCTCCTTACCGAACCTCTCCCTGATGAGCGTCACCACCGGCATCTCACGAGAAGCCCATTCTATCCGCTGCTTCCCGGCTTCGGCCAGTGACGCATCCTTAATGTCGTGCTGTTTCTCTAAGGTCATTAGCTGCTCCTTCAGTAATTCGTTTCGGTTCGTTCTCCAACTAGATATCCCCTGTCACCGGAACTGAGCGGCAACCCAATCAGGTACATTCACGGTGCCGAGGATGACCGGTTTTTGATGGCAGTCGCTGCCTCCGGTCATGATGAGGTCATGCTTTCTGGCGAACTCGATGTAGTGTGCCGTGGTCTTCGCATCGTGTCTTGGGTGCCAGCACTCAATACCATCGATATAGTTTAGCATATATTTCTCGATAATCTCAGTCTGTTTGTTCAGGTCACGGGTTATGCTTACTAGGGAAGTCCCGCTCGGGTCGTTGGGGTGTGAATGGACTAGAATACCACCGGCATTCCTGATTAACTCTAATGCCTCGGCAAGCGACAGAGGATATTTAGGTACATCGCATTTTACCAGGTATTTGTCAAACGCTTCTTGCCTGTCCCTGACAATCCCTTTCTTTATCAGGTAATCGGCTATATGGGGTCGGCCAAAGGCACCGTCCACGCTCTCCTGTATGCGCTTCAGGTCGTCCCCGGTCAATCTTGCTATGTTCTCTTTATCGAACTCGGCGTTCAGTTTCTCCAGAATCTGACGTGCTCTTCTTTCTCTATGTTCTCTTATGACTTGAAGCTTGCCTTCCAGCGCTTCATCATTGATATCGTACCGGTATCCCAGGAAGTCCAGGGAGATGGACTGACTGCCGGGATACTGAAAGGTCACATTCAGTTCTATACCGGTAATGTAGGTTATGCCATATTCTTTAGCCAGAGCGATGGCCCTTCCCTGACCCTCTATGGAATCGTGGTCAGTTATCGACATCAGGCTGACGTTTCTTTTTCGGGCTTCCTTCAGGATTTCCTCAATAGATAGATTACCATCAGAGCCAGTCTTGGAATGGATGTGCAGGTCGATGTTCATTCAGCCGCCCCGGTCTCCTTCTTCTCCACACCTGTTATGTACCAGTCTTCAGGCGGGTCGTATGTAGTATCAACTATCAAGTGCGTGATATCAAGGTCGGGATACTGGTTCTTGAGGTCGTCCAAATCCACGGCTTCGAACTTCTTCTTGTTGTTGAGGTAGGCTTGCTCGGTGAGGGCGTTGGACTCATAGTTCTCTTTGGTTCGTCTCAGTATTCTGGCGATGGCTACCTCCTTGGGGCAGTCGGTCTCAAGAATAACGAACCTGAGGTTGTGTTCGGCGGCTATGGCTGCCGCCCGTCTCCTTAGTGACTGGGTGACGAAGGTGGCATCCAGTATCACCCCCTGGCTCTTTCCGAGGGACTCGTCTGCCTGACGAAACATCTCATCATAGACCATGGTCCGTTTATCCATATTTGAGGCGACCTTTTCGTCGAAGATATCCTCGCCCTTGAGCACCTCCAGCCTAATCAGGTCACTGCGGAGAAGAGGGTAGCCCGTAATCTTGGATACCTCCTCGGTCGTCTCCGTTTTCCAGGTGCCGGGAAGACCACAGACAGCCAGCAGAAAACGGGAGCCGCCCAGCTCGCTTTCTATGAACTTCCTGAAAGGTTCTTTCAATTTACTACCTCTCCGGTCACACGACTGGCGTTCATTTCTGGGTACCTTTTGCTTAGGGCTCAAACCTCGATATAAGATTCGGCAAGCTCAAAGTACCTCCTGGCAATAGCCAGAACTCTCGTCTTCTCCTCTTTTGATATATAGGGGTCGTCGAGCTTAAAGCTTTCCACCTTCCCTCGCACGTAAGCGCGGTAGCACTTGTAAAAGTTAAGTAGCTTGAGCAGCTCCTCATCCTGGCTGCTGGCTACGTAGGCACTGATAAAACTGCGGGAAAGGTCAGCCCTCTGGTGGTGGTCCAGGTCCATCGCCAGGAAGGCAACCTCCGAAGCGACATCGCAGTATCTAAACCGGTCATTGAATTCTATACAGTCATAGATGCAGATGTCATTGGTAAAGCAGATGTGGGCGGCGTGGAGGTCGCCGTGGCAGTCCCTTATTCTGCCCTCTGCCATCCGCTGGCGAAACAGGGGGGTGTTCTGCTCAACGAAGGCATCGGTATAGTTCCTGATACGCTCATAGCTTTCTTGAGAAATGGTGTGAGCAATATACTTTTCGGTCTGGGTGAAATTCTCGTCGGTATTCTGCGTGATGGTAGCCAGGTCGCCAAAGGTGCTGATGTCGGCATTGGTTTCCGCCCTCTGGTGGAATTCCGCCAGCTTTTGCGCCACGCCGGTTACCATCTCCGGTGATACCTGGTTTTTGGCCAGCAGTACGTCCATCATGGCTTCTTGCGGCAGGTGACGCATTTTCACGGCATACTCTACAGCTTTACCCTGACCGCCTACAGAAGTGCCGCTCTTATCCTGGGTTATTGGCACCACCCCCAGGTAGGCACCCGGGCACAGGCGGCGGTTGAGTTCAACCTCCCGCTGGCAGTAGAACTGCCGCTTCTCCAGCGTGGTATAGTCAAGGAAGCCCAGGTTCACCGGTTTCTTTACCTTGTACACATAGTCGCCGGTCAGGAAGACAAACGACATCTGGGTCTGCACCAGCTCCACCTTTTTAGTGGTCTCAGGATAGGCTTTGGGCTCCAGGAGAGCTTTAACCAGTCCCGGCAGTTCTGACATTATTTCCTTGCTCCTTCAGCTTTTGTTGGGGATTCATGTCCAAGCTATCGGTTACTCAGACTGCGGAACGTCAATGTGGTATTGTTTGCTTGGTCTGAGTGAGTATTGCCGAGGTAAATTATACTACAATTCGGCGGGGTCTGTGGTTTTTAGCCAGTCCAGTAATCCTTTCAACAAGTCCTGGTGGTTGGCTCTGGTTACTGTTACCAGGTTCACTTGGGGGTGGCGCTTGATAGCGTCTGCCCACGGATTGGGTTTGAGCATGATGCTGCCCAGTACCCGCCTTCCGCTGTCAATCGCCTGGGAAACAGCTTCCCTGAAACTGGCCGAAAATAGCTCCATCTTTCCAATCTCATCGATAACTACCAGGTCACACTGCTGGATTGCCCGGCGGAGGGCAGAGACACCGACCCGGTCCAAGCTCTCGATATCAACCCCATACTTACCTACCCGATGCGGGCTGCCAATATCAATATGTGCCAGTATGGGCTCCTGCCCGTCTAAAGTAACCAGCCTGAAGCCCTCTCTTGTCCCGTGCCTTCGTATTTCTTCGGTGTAGAAGCCGCCGGCCTTACCCTTCATGCCAGCCACCACCTGTTTGATAAGACTGGTTTTCCCACACCCTGGTCGGCCGGTGAGCAAATATACCTGCTTCATAGGCTTTACGGCCCAGGCTGTTTCTCAAGCTGCGGTTTTCTCGGCTTTTCTTTTTGCTTCCAGTTTCTTTCTTTTGCGCCTATGTTTTTGCTGTGCTACACTTCGGCTCTTGTTCATTGCTATTATAATAATACAGATTAGCCTGTTCTGCCACCTCTGGCTTTATGGGCAAAGACCTCGACAAACCTGGCAATAGAGCGGTCATAGGTCTTCTCCACCTCGGGGGGAATGAAGCAGCCCGGAAGCTCACCGTAATCCAGATGGTATGAAACGCATTGGCAGCACTTGCCCTTTCTCGAGCAGGGCTCGTAGGTGCAGATGCACTTGGTTTTGTTGTCTTCAATCTGGCATTCCATCTGGCGCCACTCTCCTTTGCTAGGTGTATCGCTTTCTTATCCTTACCGACAGCTCACTCAGTAGCTCCAGTGCCCGGGCGGCTGCTCCTTCCGTGGTCAGGGAGGCCAGCCCGCAGCTGGGGGTAAGTAGCCCCTGCTCCAGGAGCTGCCCGAAGTGGATTTCCTGTCGGGTAAAGGGTGCTATTGCCTCCTCCAGACGGTCCTGGAGGCTGGCTGCCGATTCCCCGGCCAGCGCCTCTTCATCAGTGGGGACAATCCCCCAGGCGATAGCCCCCTTCCTGTTCAGGAACTTTTTTACCTCAGCCGGGTAGAGAGCGAGCGACTGAGCATAGTTATAGGTGTCAAAGCTTATAATATCAACGCTGGTCTCAAGCAGGACCGACCAGTCAGTGTTGCCGCAGCAGTGGACTCCCTTCAGCCCGCTAATCC
>CAZMZA010000013.1:0-22067 GCA_964570635.1 uncultured Dehalococcoidales bacterium | reverse complement strand
AAACCACGGTAAACCACTCCGTCTCCTCTTTACGCTCACCTTCGGGGGTAGTAAATACATGGTTAGTGGCAACACGAAACGAAGTTACCGGATTACCATTCGGGGTAAAGCGCATTTCAGGTTCACTGCCCAGATTACCTATTATCATGACCTTGTTTAAGCTCGCCATTGTCCTGAGTCTCCTTTCGCCCTCACCAAACACCTGTAGGCAATACGCTTACGTGAGTGATTAACTATCCAGTCTTATCAAGAGATGACGCAGAACATCCTCAGAAATGTGCAAGCTAGCTTCAAGTTGGTTGCTCAAGGCCGTATTTAACTTGAACCGAGCCAACACGTAGTTACCCTCCAGGAAACTTTTTATGGGATAGGCCAGCTTTCTCTTACCCCACCTTTCAACATCGGGCACCGTACCCCCGCTCCCGGTAACAAACTTGCTCACGCTCTCCATGGCAGCCTCGATAGCATCATCCCCAGCCTCAGGGCTGATGATGACCACCAGTTCATAGTCCCGCAAGCTGCTCTCGTCTACCTTGGCTGCTTTCTTCGCTACTTTTGCAGATGCCATCAGTCCCCCGAACGATTTTGCTAAGTGATTATACCATACAACGAAACCATAAACAATACACTCTCTACAGCGGCACAGTAAATAACGCTGTGTTGGCCAGCTTGACACAGAGTATGCTGCCTGATAGACTTCAAGCGAGTGGAATATGGCCCCGTGGTGTAGCGGTCTAACATGCCACCCTGTCACGGTGGAGATCGCGGGTTCAAATCCCGCCGGGGTCGCATCTGCAATACATATTGCGGAGCGAAGAAAGGCTTGAATTCCGGTCGTGGTGTGACAGCCACGACCCTTTTGTCTTTAACCCAGACAGCTGGCTACAAGGGGCTTGGAGCGCGAGAACCACAGTCGTAATTAGTAATCTAGAGGCTTTAGGGTCAGGAGTTCCCTGGCGATTGCCGGGTATTTAGCGATAAATAACAACTCGTCCTCGACAAGCGGCTTCTGTGCTTCCACATTAGCGTATCTTACCAATTCCAGAATCTCTTCCGCTTCTTTATCGTCCTGGAATGAGAGTGCCATATCGCCCATTATGTTATTCATTACATGTCTAAAACCGGATATGCCACTATATCGCCCAGTGCATATTTCCCGCCCAGTTTCGACCAGTTCCGGCTCACCTCTACCTAGCTCTTCGAAGCTGTATAGTTCGTAATTCTCGGGGTCTTTTAGCACACCGTCAGCATGAATACCGGAGGCGTGAGCGAAAGCATTGGCACCAACACCTGGCTGATTTACGGGAATCGGGACATTGAAAGCGTAACTGCTGAATTTGGCTATTCTCCACGATTTTGACAAATCAACTGGAGTGCCGAGTCGATATTTTGCGGCGAAACCTTTTGATTTGGTCGCCGCCAGAATAACCGCCACCAAGTCGGCGTTGCCGGCCCTTTCACCAATCCCGTTAATTGTGGTATTTATATAAGCGTCCTGCCCGCCGTCTATAGCACCTTTAGCCCCAGCGATAGAATTGGCTACCGCCATTCCTAGGTCGCCATGGCAGTGAAGCTCAATTGGCATGCCTACGTTCTCCGCCAGCGCTTTTACAGCCTCATAAATGGCAAACGGGTTATCACAGCCAAGCGTATCACAATATCTCAGCCTGTCAGCCCCCCGCTCCTTGGCTGCTAGGCCGAATTCGATAAGGAAGTCCAATTTTGTCCTAGAAGCGTCCTCGGCATTTACCCCTATGGTTTCAGCTCCGCAAGCCTTGGCGGCTTCGACAGCTTCAACCATCATCTTCAGTATACTCTCTCTATTCTGCTTACCCCGAAATTTACCTTTTATCATCTGGTCTGACGTAGATATAGAGAGATTGAGATGCCTAATATCTGGAACCAACTCGAAAGCCATTCTCACATCATCAACCATTGCTCTTATCCACCCTCCCAGGCGAATGGGCTGCAAAACCCCCATCTTAGCCAACTCCAGATTAGCCTGGAGGTAGTGTGATTCGTGACGCGTGGTAGGAAAACCAAACTCAGATTGAAAGACGCCCATCTCATTCAGGTAAACGTTTATCATAGTCTTTTCAAGCTTAGATAGACCCAGCTTCGCTGTTTGAACACCGTCCCGATTGGTTACATCGATAATATAGATCTTACCCATTAATCCTCCAACATTTACAGCTATTTATTTACAATGGCAAAGCATAAGAAGACTTGTTCGGATGGGACAGCCTGAGTGTTAGTTGCCTTCAAGCTTTTCTATCACCGCGTCAGCCACCTCGGAGGTACCAACTCCGGTATCGGGCGCTTCCGGCTTGAGGTCATAAGTCACATACTTGCCTTCGCTGATAACCCCGGCTATCGCCTTTTCCAACCTATCAGCACATTTTGCTTCTCCGAGGTGGCGGAGCATCATCACCCCAGAAAGCATCATTGCCATAGGGTTAACTTTATTTAGTCCGGCATATTTGGGAGCACTGCCATGGGTAGGTTCAAATACGGCTATATCATCACCCAAGTTAGCTCCAGGAGCCAGTCCTAAACCTCCAATCAAACCAGCACACAGGTCAGAAAGTAGGTCACCGTAAAGGTTAGGTGCCACCACTAGGTCAAACTGCTGCGGTCTCTGTACGAGTTGCATGGCCATGTTGTCAACGATTCTATCCTCAAATTCAATATCAGGGTATTCCTTAGCTACCTCACGGGCAACGGAAAGAAACAACCCGTCGGAGTATTTCATAATATTGGCTTTGTGCACGGCCGTAACCTTCTTTCGGTGGTTAGACCGAGCGTACTCGAAGGAGAATTTGACAATTCTTCTACTACGAGTCTCAGAAATCGCCTTTATGCTTAATCCAGAGTCCTGCCTGACAGTCTCCCCCGTAGTTTCTGAGATAAGCTCCAATAATCTTGCTGCCTCAGGGCTTCCCTTCTCAAACTCGATACCGCTGTAGAGGTCCTCAATATTCTCTCTAACAATAACAATGTTGACATCTTTATAAGGTGAAGGGACTCCAGGGTAGGTTTTACAGGGGCGCAGGCAGGCGTAGAGCTCTAGCCTCTTGCGCAGGGAAACGTTAACGCTTCTGAAGCCCGAGCCCACTGGCGTGGTAACCGGTCCTTTGAGAGCAACCTTGTTTTTCCTAATGGATTCAAGTACGGAGTCGGGAAGTGGTGTACCCAGCGTATTTTGAGCGCTACTCCCGACATAGCCGAAATCCCAGTGAAAACTGAGCCCGGTGGCTTCCAAGACCCTCACAGCAGCCTCGGTAACCACGGGGCCTACACCATCACCAGGGATAAGTGTAATTGAGTAAGACATTGACTATGTCTCCTTCTAGCTCTCTCCGGCTACAGGCCGGCCTATAATTCAAAGTCGCCGTACTTCTGGATGTAGGGCAGAAGCCCGCCTTCCTCGAGGATACGGAGCATTACCTCAGGGATTTTACTAAATGTGAGCTGCCCGCCTCTGGTAACATTCCGGATGATGCCAGACTCGAGGTCCACCTGCAACTCATCTCCATCACTAATATTAATGTCATCGGTGTCACATATCAGTACCGGCAGACCAAGGTTAATGGCATTCCTAAAAAATATCCGAGCCACTGATTTAGCCAGTACGGCACTTACCCCAGCCATCTTTATGACCAGCGGAGCATGTTCTCGGCTGGAACCAAGTCCAAAGTTACTGCCACCAACTATAAAATCTCCCGGCCTCACTTTAGAAGCGAAGGTTGGGTCAGCATCCTCCATAACATGCTTTACCAGTTCGGAAAGATTGCTTCTAAGGTGGGCGAACCTGCCCGGTATGATATGGTCAGTAGAAATGTTGTTACCGAACTTAAACGCTCTGCCGTTGAGCATCTATAACATCTCCCTAGGGTCAGTGATTTCGCCCCTGAGAGCGGTGGCAGCAGCCGTCGCTGGACTGCCCAGATATATAAAAGCCTTAGGACTACCCATCCGACCCATGAAATTTCGATTAGCGGTAGACAGGCAACTTTCCCCGTCTCCCAGCACTCCCTGGTGGAGGCCGAGGCAAGCCCCGCATCCCGGCGGCAGAATAGCCGCTCCGGCTTCGAGCATGGTCTCAATATAGCCTGCGTTGATGGCTGCCAGCAGGACTCCTCGTGACGCAGGGGCAATCACCAGCCTGGTCCGTGGATGTCGCTTCTTCCCTTTTAGAATCTTAGCGACTACATCCAGGTCTTCAAGACGACCATTAGTGCAGGTGCCAACAAATACCTGCTGGATTTTAGTCCCCCTAAGCTCCCTAGCCGGTGCGATATTATCTACCGTATGAGGTCTGGCAACTGTAGGCTCAAGCTCAGTCGCATCAATGTTGACCGTTTGTTCGTAGATAGCGTCGCCGTCCGGCAAGAGTGGCTGATAGTGGTCGCTCCTTCCCTGTGCTGAGAGATACTCCCGTACCGCCTTGTCAGCAGGAAAAAGCCCCACCTTAGCGCCAGCTTCCACCACCATGTTGGCTACAGTAAGGCGCTGCGAGATACTCATACTGCTCACAGTATCGCCACTAAACTCCAAGGCTTTGTAGGTAGCACCATCAGCTCCGGTCTGCCCGATGAGGTTAAGGGCAAGGTCTTTGGCATAGACACCATCGGGGAACTTGCCAGTAACTGCTACCTTGATACTTTCCGGCACTCGGAACCAAGTTTTGCCCAAGCCGAGAACAACGGCCACATCTGTGGAGCCCATCCCACAGGCAAAAGCCCCCAGACCACCGGCAGTCACCGTGTGAGAGTCGGCGCCAATGATTAAATCACCCGGCTTAGCCAAAGATTCAGCCACTATTTGGTGACAAACTCCACTACCGACATCGGACAGGAAAGAGCCGGTCTCCTGAGCAAAGCTGCGGAGGAGCACGTGGTCATTGGAGATTCCGCCACTCGGACTGGGAGCTGCATGGTCAAAGAACAAGGCAACCTTTAGGGAATTAGCTAGATTCTGGAAATTCGCTGCCCGGTATTGTCTCAAGGTTAATGGCCCGGTAGTATCCTGAACAAAAGCCAAGTCCACCTTAGCCACAACGGTCTCACCCGCCGTAGCTTCGCTACCCGACTTGGCACCCAATATCTTTTCAGCTAATGTTTTACCCACGGCAATACCTATCTGGTGACTCTGCTTTTGAGGTCTTATCTTCGATAGTTAGGAAACACTTATAACCTGTCAATGCCACAGGTCAGACAAGAAAGAATGAGCAAACGTGCTGCCTATTATCACCACTGGTAGGCATGAGGAACGATACTTGGAACTGAAACTGTTTCCTGCTTGGACTTATCGCGAGGTAACGGCAGAGTATAGCTAAGTGTAATCTTGCGGTCGTCTGCTTCCCTTCTTAGTATGAAGGATAGACTATTCCTCCCCGTGATGTCAATAGCTGCACAAACTCAGAGGGAAACAAGACTATAGCTTTTCTAGACCTGCTAGAACCCAGAAAAATCAGGTTAAACAAAACCACCGGTTGTGTGCTAAAATAAAAACGGGATAGCTCGATAATATTACTCTCACTCGAACTGCTCAAAACCACCGACGTAAAACGCAGTCTTTCCCCTCATCGGGTCTGCTATCAGGTCTAACAAGCTATGGCACGAACAGCTATCATAAAATCGATTAAGATAAGGGTTCGCGGGGTGGTGCAGGGGGTCGGCTTCAGACCCTTTGTTTACAGGCTAGCCAGAAGGTATAACCTGGCGGGCTGGGTGCGCAATACCTCAGGGAGCGTCGAGATTAAAGCTGAGGGTGAGGAAGAAGCCCTAGGCCAGTTCCTCTCCGCGCTTCGAACTGAGGCACCACCCATGGCCAGTATCCAAGAGATTACGGTACGGCCTCTTCCACCAAAGCATCATGCCAGCTTTGACATCAGAAAGAGCCACGCCGAAGAGGGAAAATACCAGTTAGTCTCACCCGATATCGCCACCTGCCGGGACTGCCAGAATGAGCTTTTCTCCCCCGCTGACAGGCGGTATCGGTACCCGTTTACCAACTGTACCAACTGTGGTCCCCGCTTCACTATCATCGAGGATATCCCCTACGACCGCCCCAGAACCACCATGCGTCACTTCAAGATGTGCCCCGATTGCCAGAGAGAATACGATGACCCGCTGGACAGGCGCTTTCATGCCCAGCCTAACGCCTGTCCCAGATGTGGCCCTAGCTTGGAGCTGACCACCAGCGAAGGCCGTTCTATCAAATGCGCCGACACCATCCAGAAGGCAAGCGAACTGCTGAGAGAGGGAAAAACCCTAGCTATTAAAGGGCTGGGGGGCTTTCTTCTCGCCTGCGATGCCACCAGCAGCCGGGCGGTGCAACAACTGCGACAGAGGAAAAAACGCCCCTCAAAGCCCCTGGCGGTGATGATAACCTCCGTAGAAGAAGTCAAAAAGCATTGCCGGGTATCCCCTGAAGAAGAAAAACTGCTCCTGTCGCCCCAATGCCCCATTGTGCTGCTAGACTGGAAACGGGAAGACTCTTCTGTTTGTGAAGAAGTAGCCCCAGGGCTCAAGTACCTGGGCGTGATGCTACCCTACACGCCGCTGCACCACGTGCTCCTGAGAGAAACGGGGCTACCGCTGGTCATGACCAGCGGCAACCGCAGCGAGGAACCCATCGCCATGGAGAACGAGGAGGCACTCAGCAGGCTCGGCGGCATCGCCGATTATTTTCTGCTCCATAATCGAGATATCTACTCCCGATACGATGACAGCGTCTATCTGGTAGAGAGAGGCACCCCCCAGGCGATAAGGCGAGCCAGGGGATATGCCCCCTATCCGGTCATTCTACCCTTTAAGTCAAGGCAACTCCTTGCCTGCGGCGCCGAGCTCAAGAACACCTTCTGCCTGACCAAAGACGAGCACGCCTTCTTAAGTCAGCACATCGGGGACATGGAGAATGAAGAGACGCTGGAGCATTTTGAGAATACTATTGAGCTCTATAAGAGCCTATTTCGAATCGAGCCTGAGGTTATAGCCTGCGACATGCACCCGGAATACCTCTCCACGAAGTACGCACTTAAACTGGCGAAGGAGTCAGGCTTAAAGCCGGTCCCGGTTCAGCACCACCACGCTCACATGGTGAGCTGCCTTGTGGAGAATAACATTGACCGTCCGGCCATCGGCGTTGTTTTTGACGGTACCGGCTACGGCACCGACGGCTCCATCTGGGGCGGGGAGTTCCTGGTTGGTGACCGGGAGAGTTTTGAGAGGGCGGGGCACCTGGAATACGTGCCTATGCCGGGAGGTACCGCCGCCATAAACAAGCCTTACCGTATGGCCCTGGGTTATCTTTACCATCTCCTCGGGCAGGATGCTCCTCTAGCCGGTTTGCCCATCCTGAGTCAGCTTGACCCCGGTGAAGCAGCCGTAATAAAAAGGCAATTAGAGCGGGGGCTTAACTCACCCCTGACCTCAAGTGCTGGCCGCCTCTTTGATGCTGTCTCGGCCTTAGCCGGAGTCAGGGGTACGGTTGATTACGAGGCTCAGGCGGCTATTGAGCTGGAAATGCTGGCACCAGACGAGACCGACCATCTGGACCTCAGTCTCTACCCCTTTGCCGTCGCCGAGGAGCCAGGGCGTAAAGTGGTCAAGCTGGAAGAACTCATCTCAGCCGTGGTCACGGACGTAAGAAAAGGAGTCCCCGTCCCCATAATATCAGCCAGGTTTCATCAGAGTGTTGCCCGCATAATCGTCCGTACATGCCAGGTTATAGCCAGGGAAACCGGCATAAGCGCGGTGGCTTTAAGCGGCGGCGTCTTCCAGAACCGGCTGTTGCTGAGACTGGCCACTCAGGGTCTGGAGACAGAAGGGTTTAAGGTGCTCACCCACCGGTTTGTACCCTGCAATGACGGGGGTATATCTCTTGGGCAGGCAGTGATTGCCAACTGCCTGGCTACAGACTGAACTTCAGGAGGTTAACTATATGTGTCTGGCCATACCAGCACTAATCAGGTCGATATCGGGTAAGGAGGCTGACGTGGAGATTGGCGGCATAACCCGCAAAGCCAGCCTGTGGCTCACCCCTCAGGCCAAGGTGGGGGACTACGTTCTACTCCATACCGGCTATGCCATAAACGTTATCGACCCGGAAGAGGCGAAGGACACCCTCAAGCTCCTGGAGGAAATAGCCGAACAGGCTGACGAAGCATGAAATTCATCGATGAGTACCGCCGCTCCGACCTGGGGAAGGGGCTCGTTCGCAGAATTCACCAGAGCTCCACCAAAGAAGCTCATCTCATGGAGTTCTGCGGCGGGCACACCGTAGCTATCCTGAAGCACGGCATCCGCCAGCTGCTGCCACCGACCGTGGAAATGGTCTCCGGTCCGGGCTGTCCCGTTTGCGTTACCGACAACGCCGACCTGGACAAAGCCATTGCCCTGGCCCAGCTTCCAGGTGTAATCCTGGCCACATTCGGTGATATGCTCAAAGTCCCCGGCAGCCGCTCCAGCCTGCAGGAAGCGAAAGCGGGCGGCGCCGATGTCCGC
The DNA here is from genome assembly GCA_964570635.1 of uncultured Dehalococcoidales bacterium. GTDB lineage: Bacteria > Chloroflexota > Dehalococcoidia > Dehalococcoidales > CAYYQY01 > CAYYQY01. The sequence continues at coordinate 13,557 of CAZMZA010000013.1, read as the reverse complement.
ATCGTCTATTCGACCGTAGATGCCCTTGAGATAGCCCGGGGAAACCCGGCCAGTTCGGTGGTCTTCCTCGGTATTGGCTTTGAGACCACCGCGCCGACCATCGCCGCCTCCGTCCTGCAGGCTGAGCAAGAAGGGCTCAAGAACTACCATGTTCTATCCCGGCATAAACTCTGCCCCCCGGTGATAAAGGCACTCCTTGATTCAGGTGAGGTCAAACTGAGCGGGCTCGTCTGCCCCGGCCATGTCAGCGCCATTATTGGCGCCAAACCCTGGGACTTTATTGCCCGCGATTATGGCCTCCCCTGCGTGGTCTCCGGCTTCGAACCGCTGGATATACTGCAAAGTGTTGATATGCTGGTAACCCAAATCGAAAAGGGGACAGCCAGCGTTGAAATTGCCTACCGACGCGGCGTCTACCCCGAGGGAAATCAGACAGCCCTGGCGCTAATGAACCAGGTATTTGAACTGTGCCCGGCCCGGTGGCGGGGCATCGGCACCATCCCCGATAGTGGTCTAAGGCTCAGGCAGGAGTTTGCGCGCTTTGATGCCGAGCTTACCTTTGACGCTGACCCGGGGCCTGCCTTCGAGCCAGAGGGCTGTATCTGTGGTGATATACTGAGGGGAGTTAAGACACCGCAGGACTGCGAGCTATTTGCTAAGGTCTGCACTCCTGAAAGACCGGTGGGGCCCTGCATGGTCTCCTCGGAGGGTAGCTGTGCTGCCCATTACCATTACGGAGCGGGTTATGAGTGATAAAATACTTCTGTCTCACGGCAGTGGGGGGAAACTGGGTCACGAGCTAATAGAGAAGAGCTTTCTTAAAACCTTCTCCAATCCCCTCCTGGCCAAAATGGATGACTCAGCCGTTTTTGACCTGAGCGGCAGACTGGCTTTCACCACGGACAGCTACGTGGTTAAGCCTATCTTCTTCCCCGGCGGAGACATCGGCAAGCTGGCGGTATGCGGCACGGTAAACGACCTGTCTATGAGCGGAGCCGTCCCTCTCTACCTGAGCCTGGCCTTCATTATTGAAGAGGGCCTCTCTCAGCAAGACCTGAAGAAGGTGGTCAACTCGGTGCAGCTAGCCGCCGATGAAGCCGGGGTAATGGTCGTTACCGGGGACACCAAGGTAGTCAACCGGAAGGGTGCTGACCAACTGTTCGTCAATACAGCCGGGGTGGGTATAGTGCCCCCGGGGGTGGACATATCGGGGGACAAGGCAAAGCCCGGAGACCGGGTGATTCTCAGCGGCGCCATCGGTGAGCATGGCATCGCCGTGCTCAGCCAGAGGGAAGGCCTGAGCTTTTCTACCCGGCTGGAGAGCGATTGCGCCCCGCTGAACAGGCTCGTAGCCGAGATGCTGGAAGCCAGCCACCAAATCCACTGCCTGCGCGACCCGACACGGGGCGGGCTGGCCACCACCTTGAACGAGCTGGCCACACAGTCGAAGGCAGGAATCAGGATTGAGGAGGAGAAGATTCCGGTGCGGGAGGAGGTATCCGCCGCCTGCGAGATGCTCGGCCTGGACCCCCTTTACGTCGCCAATGAAGGCAAGCTGGTGGCCATAGTGGCTCCTGAAGACGCCGAGGCAGTGCTGAATCGGATGCGGGAGAACACCTACGGCCGGGATGCCGCCATCATCGGGGAGGTAAGGCAGGAGCACCCGGGCCGGGTGGTGATGGGGACCAGGCTCGGTGCCTCCCGAATAGTTGATATGGTGGTTGGGGAGCCGCTCCCCAGAATCTGTTAGCCATGCACGAGCTTTCGATAACAAAGAGCATGCTTGACCTTGTCCTGGAAGAGGCCAAGAAGGTAAAGGCAGCAAGGGTGGGCAGGATTAACCTGGTGATAGGGGAGTTATCCGGCATTGTTGACCAGTGCGTCGAGTTTTACTTCGGATTCTTGAGCCAGGATACCATTGCCAGCGGAGCCGCTCTTTCCTTCCGGAAGGTGCCAACGCAGGCACGCTGCCGTAATTGTGGAGAGGTCTTCACCCCCAAAGAGTTTGACTGGTCCTGCCCCAGATGCCAAGGTAGTGGGGCGGAAGTCGTTGCCGGGAATGAACTTTACCTAAAAAGCATTGAGGTGGAATGAAATGGAGATAAAGGTCATAAAAGACATACTGAACGCCAATAACCAGATAGCCCAGCGCAACCGAGAGTTGCTGGACAGCCACGGGGTCTTAGCCGTGAATTTGATGTCCTCACCCGGTGCGGGCAAAACCAGCCTCATTCTCGAGACGCTAAAGAGGCTGAAGGGCAAGGTTCGGACTGGTGTTATTGAAGGAGATATAAGCTCCAGTATAGACGCCGAGAAGATAAGCAAAGAAGAAATACCGGTAATACAGATAAACACCGGCGGGGAATGTCACCTCGATGCCAATATGACCAGCCCGGCCCTCAGTAACCTGCACCTTGATAATATCGACCTGTTGCTTATTGAAAATGTCGGCAATCTTGTCTGCCCGGGGGAGTTCGAGCTCGGTGAGCACAAGAAGGCGGTGCTGCTGAGTATCCCTGAGGGTGATGACAAACCCTATAAGTATCCCTTAATGTTCAATATCGCTGATGCGGTGCTGATAAACAAAATCGACCTGTTGCCTTATCTGAAATTTGACCTTGAGGGCTTTACCCGGGCGGTGAAGGAGATAAACCGGAAGGCCGAGATATTTCAGGTTTCCTGTACCACGGGTCAGGGAATTGAGCACTGGGTTTCCTGGATTCTGGCTAACCTGCCCCGCCCAGCTCGCTGAGCACCAGCCCGACCACCTCAGGGATGGCCTCTTGCACCTTCGGGGTGAACCCCTCGCTGAAGCTAGTGACATCAGCCACCTCTACGGCGAAGATGATAACCTCCCGGGGCAGTACCAGCCCAAGCCTTGAACCCAGCTCAAGGGCGGTAACCAAATCAAGACTATGCGCCCCGGAGCAGTAACCGGGGGTGGCTAAATCGTCCGGGCTCAGCCGATAAATCTGTCCGGCTTTGCCGCTTCGGGTCTGAATGGCGTCAATAATAATGACCCGCGGGTAGCCTGCCATCAAGCCCAGAAGGTCGAGACCGCTGGAACTGGTCTCGACCACGGTCACTTCCGAACTATTGATTTCGCTGGCCAGTACCTGCGCTACCTGGTTCCCCACCCCGTCATCACGGTGAATAGGATTCCCCAGTCCCAAAACTAGTGTCTTCACTTACGTGCTCTCTATGGACTTCCGCGCCAACAGTTCCAACCAACTCGGGGAAAAGCGATTCACAAGCCGGGTTGCCGGGGGTGAGAATACTTAAAGGCTGCCCTCTCCCTCCGCTGAGTCCTCAGTGAAGGATTCCAGGAACACCTCGGGGATTTCAGGAGCCTGAGCTTCAGTCCATCTTTTTAGGCAAGTAAAAGAGCAGAAATCGTGGTGCTCAACCGAGCCCAGACCCTTAAAATAGGATGCCGTAATCCAGCCCTGAAGCACCTCGCACGGTGCTTCTTCTGTAGGAAGCTCCACCCTCCGGCCGCAGGAGCAACAGACGACTGTCTTCTCTTCCATCGGGGATACCCCCGTCGGCAAAACCAGCCGAGTGGTATCGCTTAGACCGCGACGACTTCCTTGACCTCGGGCACCTCTTCCTTGAGCACCCGCTCAATACCAGCCCTTAAGGTCATGGTCGACATGGGACAAGCACTGCAGGCCCCGGTCAGTCGCAGTTTGACCACTCCGTCGCTGACATCTACCAAGTCGACATCTCCACCGTCAGCCTGCAGAGCGGGTCTTATCTTACCCAGTACCGTCTCCACCTTTTCTCGCATGAATTTACCTCCCTGTCCGCTTCGAGCCCTGGTCGGCACTCGATGGCTCTATATCTTTCTCAGACAGTGCGGCTATTACCCGGCCCACGGTACACTCACCGCATGTAGCACAGGAGCCACACCAGTTCCAGATTCTTTTAAAAACCCTACCTACAATCTTCACCGCTCACACCCCACTCCTTATTTTACCATCTCCTAAGCCCTTTCGGAAAGGCCCTGGCTCAGCCTCTTAATTTCATTGCCCCCTGAATCACGTATGACCACCTCAAGGGGCACCTGGCCGGTCAACGAATGGGTAGCGCAGGCAAAGCAGGGGTCGTAGGCCCTGAAGGCCATCTCAATCATGTTCAGCAGTCCCTCGCTGACCTCCTCGCCGCCTTTGATTAAGCCCTGGGCGGCTTTCTTGATAGACATGGAGATGGCGGCATTATTATTGGTGGTACCCACAATGAGGTTGACCTTCTTTACTACCCCGTGCTCGTCAGTGATATAGTGGTGGGTAAGCGTGCCGCGCGGCGCCTCGACTATGCCCACTCCCTCGTCTGGGGTGGCAGTCGGAATAACGCGATACTCGGAGCCGGTAATATCCGAGTCAAGGCTCAACTCCAGAAGGCGCTCCGCAGCATAGAGAAGCTCGATGACACGAGCCCAATGGGTAGCCAGGGTATGGTGCACCGGCTTGCCACCCAGAGTCGCGTACATGCGCTCGTATTCGGCTTGAGCCAGGGGTGTAGCCATACCAAAGGCAGCGTTGAGTGGGGGTAGAGGCGTTGCCCGATACACTCCGCTTTCCGGTCCGTCCACCAGACCCTTCCACCCGACCTTCTTCAGGAAGGGGAACTTGAGGTAGCTCCATGGTTCCACATGTTCCGCCACATGCTCCAAATATTCTCTGGGAGCATATTTGACAAACTCCTTACCCTCAGGGTCCACCACGCGCACCTTGCCGTCGTAGAAGTTGACCTTGTTATTCTCATCCACCAGGCCCATGTAGTAAGTACGGTGCACGAAGGTATCACTGAGAACTAGGTCTACGTAGTCTTTGTTGGCCAGGACAATATCGTCAAAAACCTTGATAGTGAGCTTGGCAAACTCCAGCATTGAGCGGGCTTTTTCCTCGATGCTCCGTCTCTCCTCCTCAGTCAGCCCCTTACTCATGCCGCCGGGCAGAGCGCCACAGGGGTGGACCTTCCGCCCGCCTACCATCTCGATAATCTCGTGACCCATCTCCCGCGTCTTAATTACCTCCACCGCTACGTCGGGCACCTTACCGATGATGCCCACAATGTTGCGTACCGCCGGGTCGGCGGTAGGTCCCATAACGAAATCAGGGCCGCCGAGCACGTAGAAATGGGTGGTATGGTCAGCCACATAGAAGGCACTATACAGAAGCTCACGCAGCTTCTTACCCGTTGCTGTCGGCTCAACGTGGTAAACATCGTCAACGGCTTTCACCGACGCCATATGGTGTGCCTCGGGACAGACCCCGCAGATGCGCTCGGTAATCTGAGGCATATCCTCAACCAGCCGCCCCTCGCAGAACTTTTCAAAACCCCTCAACTCGGGAACCTGCAAGTAGGCATTGGCCACCTCGCCGGCATCGTCAAGAAATATCTCGATTTTGCCGTGACCTTCGAGGCGGGTAATCGGGTCAATGCTTATCTTCTTCACTTGAGCCTCGCCCTCCTTAATATCGAATCAGGCAAACTGTAGCGGTAAAAGGTCCCTACCGGGTCACGGATAGACTCCAAAATCCTCGCCATCTCATCGGGGTCATTCGCATCGACTATGGAGGCCACGGCACTCAGGAAGCTGGCACCCTGGTCAATAACCCCTTCGGGCGGACCGTAGCAACCCGTGCACGGCATAGCCACGCTGGGACACAGGGCACCGCAGCCCTCACGAGTGGCAACGCCGGCGCAGAGCAGCCCCTGCTCCAGCAGGCACTTCTCAGGTTCAGGTATGATTTGGTGAGGTCGATAGAATGCCTTTACCTTTTTCTCCTCCTTGACCCGCGGACATTCCTCACACAAGGCTCGAGTGCCAGCGCCAACCACACTCCCCGGCGCCGGCAAATTCCCCTGCACCACAGCTTCTAACACCGCCCAGACCTGTTTCCCGACCGGCGGACAGCCGGGTACAAAATAGTCCACCGTCACCGTCTGCTTGAGGGTTTTGACGGTATCATAGAACTCGGGTAGTGTCAGCTCTCCCTCAGGTGCCTGATAACTGGTCTGCGGCAACGTTCCATCCGAATTATCTGTGGACGGTGTCTCCAAATACGCTCGCTGGAACACACCCTCCCGATTCGTCAGGTTGGCTAAACCGGGAATGCAGCCTTCGTAGGAGCACGAGCCGTAAGCCACCAGAACCTTCGACTTCTTTCGTAACAGCTTGGCAATGTGCTCATTCTCCGATGTTCTAATGGCACCATTGAACAGGCAGACGTCAATATTCCCATCAGGCATCTGCTCAACATCGTGGTACTTGAAGTCAACAAGCGCCGGGCAGAACACGATGTCCGCCGCCTCAGCAAGTTGCAGAACCTTGTCCCCTATTTCCAGTGTAGCAATCTCGCAGCCGCCACAACTAGCCGCCCAGTACAGAGCTATCTTAAGCTTTGGCATTTTCCCCTCCTTCGCCGTTCTTCGCAAAGGGGCCAAGTTCCTTTATCTGCGCTGTCATCTCGTCAACTATCTGGGCAAAGCGCTCTCCTTCCGAAGCGGAAACCCACTCCAGTCTGAGACGCCCCTCCTCAATTCCCAGCTGCTTTAGCATGCTCTTCAGCAGAGAGATGCGCCGCGCCGTCTTATAGTTGCCCTCGAGGTAATGGCAGTCGCCTGGGTGGCAACCACAAATCAGGACGCCGTCTGCCCCCAGCTGGAAGGCTTTGAGAACAAAGGTGGGCTCCAGCCTGCCGGTACACATCACCCTTACCCCCCTCACATTCGGGGCATACTTCATCCGTGCCGTGCCCGCCAAATCTGCCCCGGCGTAAGAGCACCAGTTACACAAGAAACCGACAATCTTAGGCTCAAAATCATCCATCTCCAGCCTCGCTCGCTTATTTATTTTGAAGGTTATTGCAACCCGCTCGTACCCAATCCAAAAAGACCGACATCACCGAGACATCCTCTTGCCCAAGCCGAATTAAATCCGCTACTCACGCTCAAAAGTCAAGGGGGAAATCAGGACTCGGTCCCAGCTAAGACGGCCTTGAACAGGTTCAATTGTTAGTCATGGGGTAATATAATGGTATATTGACATACGCAAACTTCCAGCTATAATTTACCCTAAAAACAATCCTTCGTCAAGTCAGTGACTGGTACCTTTGGTGAAGTACAGGCTGTGTCGTACGCATTGCATCATTTAGATTCGATTCAAGCCGCTCTCGGGCGGTCTCCCTTCGGGCTCATCACCGACGTGGATGGCACCATAAGCCCAACAGCGCCCACTCCGCAACAGGCCAAGGTCTCCCCACTGTGCCGTCGTTATCTTACCCTACTCTCCAATCAACTGGCTCTGGTGGCTGCCATTTCAGGAAGAAGCGCTTTGGCAGTCAAAGAAATGATAAACATTGACGGCATAGTCTATATCGGCAATCACGGGCTAGAGCAATGGGCTGCGGGCCACCGCAAACTCCAAGAGGGGGTGCAGGATTACCCTGAGGTAATCAATTCTGTGATTGAGGAACTAGCCCCCTCGCTTACTATGGCAGGCATCATCATCGAAAACAAGGGGGTAACAGCTTCTATCCACTACCGCCTTTGCCCGGAACCCGAACTAGCTCGCCGAAAAATCCTGGAGGCACTGAAGAAATCACCCCGAGCCAGCCGGTTACGGATTACGCAGGAGAAAATGGCAATCGGTCTCCTGCCACCTGTGGAGGCAAATAAGGGGACAGCTGTTTTGGACTTGATACGAGAGCATAATCTGCACGGTGGCGTTTATCTAGGCGATGACCTCACCGACATCTACGCCTTCAGAGCCATACATACGGCTTGCCAAGATTTGGATTTCCGAGGTTTTGCTATCGGCGTCATCAGTCAAGAAATGCCGGAAAACCTGGTCAAAGAAGCTGATTTTACCCTGAATGGGGTGGAAGATGTGGAAGAGTTTCTCAGGTGGATGTCCCAAATCATTCCTCAATTAGGTTAGCGGCGTCCTCCAGCATGTGCAACAGCCACCACGTCAAATCCTCTTCCTCTACTGATTTCCTGAGAGCCCTAGCCCGCTTACCTCTCTCCCCGGCGGGCATGGTCAACGCAGCATATAAGGCTCGAGTCATCCCTTCCAGGTCGGTCGGTGCCACCGTCAGAGCGTTTTTGCCTAACTGCTCGTGGGCGCCAACAGTTTCCGACAGTATTAGAACTCCCTCGCGAGTGTTAACGATGGGACCCTCTTTGGCTACTAGGTTCATCCCGTCAACAACTGCGTTCACCAGCAGACAGTCATACAGGCTCATGCCCGCCAAAGCCTGCGTGTAGTTGTTCTCATAAAATAACTCAATAGGGTACCAGTCTTCAGTCCGGTATTTGCTGTTGATGGCCTCTATTATCTCGGTGACCTCCTGGGTATACCGCTGATACACCTTCAGGTGACTTCTGGTTGGCACCAGAAAGGCCATAAACTTGACCCTGCCCAGTAACTCGGGATAACGCTTCAGTAACATGTCAAAGGCTTTGAAACCACGAACGATATTCTTGGTCGGCTCCAGTCTCTCCACACGGACTATTGTCTTTTCCCCGCAGAGATGCGCGAGCTTGGCCAGATACTCCTGAAATTGGGTCGAGGTAACCAGCTTCTTGAGACTGGCAACATCTATGGATATGGGGTAGGCCTTGACCTGAACCGTATGCCCGCCTACTTCAACCCTCTGCTGCTCGCGGTCTACCTTAGCATCGTTAATGAATGCCCGGCAACAGTCTAAGAAACCGTTCACATCCCGCGTCGTTTGCAAGCCCACAATATCACAACTACATAGACTCCGGAAGATTGGCTGCCGCATGGAATCGGGGAGTAACCGCCAGTAACTCGATGACGGCCAGGGAATATGAACAAAGTGCTGGATGACCTGACGGGGTAACTGCTCCCGAATGTAGGCACCGGCTAGGTAGAAGTGATAGTCATTTAGCAGGACTATAGGCAGGGATTTACTCCGCCCTACTTCTTCAACAACCGCCTCGGCAAAGGCCTTATTCACCGCAACATAGCCGTTATCCCAGGCATCATAAACAGCCCGGTCTATATTGGGGGAATGGGAGCAATCCCACATCTGGTGCTGGAGAAACCAGAGCAAGGGATTACAAAAGACGTTGTAAAACTTGTGATAAGCATTTCTTGGGCTAACTATGAAACGGACGGTCAGCTCCCTGTCAGCTAACGGTACTCTAACCCGTCCTGCCTTCACTCCCCGCGCCACTTCTCTATCACCCTCCCCCATGGCGCTAGCCACCCAATCAAGCTCTACATACTTGCTAAGGCCGGTCAGGGCGGTAACCACACCACCACTACCACGAAGAGCCTGAAGCTGACCATCATCAGTGCGATGATATTCAACGGGGCCCCGGTTACTAGCAAGAATTAGTCGGCGGTGCGACAACTTCTGACGGCACAGCTCCGTCAGCCGGGTACTGGTGCTATTCTGGCTCGCTGCCACTTCGGTCACCTGCCTGCTCTGTGTTGAAGGAGTGAATTGGATGGTGGGATATGGTCCTGAACTTACACGGGGGTAGATATAGTTTAACAGCAAGCAGGCCAACTGTCAATCTGGCTGCCTCACTGACCCAGCTCCGCAACCAGAATGTTGAGGGCAAGCTCAGGCTCGTATCTCCCCGTCTTAATGGCTAGGTCAGTTTCCAGGAGCCAGTGGTATAGCTCCCTGACACGGGGCAAAGGGTACTTATCGGCTTGTTCTAGTGTCCTACGTAAGGCAAACTCTGAGGTCAAACCCAGCCTGTGCTGCATCTCCGCTTTGGGTTCCCCCTGCCGCCTAAGTTCCTTAGCCCGGACTATCAACTGCGCCTGTCGTGATAGCATAAATAGAAGATAGGCTGGCGCAGCGCCTGCCTGTAATAACTGCTCCAGCAGTTTCTGAGCCACCCCACGCCTAGACTCAAGGATAGCATCGACCACAGCGAAAACGTTGGTCTCCTGAGCATAACTGACCGCCGCCCTGACATCAGCTTCCTCAATACGGCGACCTGAGGCAAGCAGGACCAGCTTATTAATCTCGTTAGCCATAATCCACAGATTGTTCCCCACAACTTTAGCCAGCAGGTTTACTGCCTGGGGCGAGATACTGCCACCCTCGTCTGGCACCCGCCTTTGAATCCACTGCCGGAGCTCACTCTCTTTCAGCAGTGGGAAATGACTCACCTGCACCTTACCGGAAAGCTCTCTTAACAGAGGGTTGTCTCTGGCTACCTTAACGTCCACCAGCACTAATACTGTGCTTTCAGGTAGCCTGGCCAGACGGGCGGCCAGTAACTGGCACTCGTTTTCTTTACCGACTGCTGAGGCTGTTTTCTTCTGCCGGCTGGGCTTACCCTGCGATTCAAAACGCTCCAAAAGCCCCCTAACGATGACCAGGCGTTTCGCAGCGAGAAAAGGCACCGTCTCACAAATGGCTTCTAACTCAGCCAGGGAAAGTTTTAGCCCGTCGAGCACGGTGGTATTGGCCGGCAATAGGGCCTCGTCACCTATGCCCCTTTTAATCTCCTCAAGCGATTCGTGAACAGAGAAATCGTCCTGCCCGAGCAGTACATATACCAAGGTTGGCTCTCCTAATTATGCTCCCCCATTTTACCATACCCAGGGCTAGGATATTTACCAGACCGAACGATGTGTGTTGAAGATAGCACGACAAAGATGTAGAATAGATACACTTAATAGCTTACAGGGCATCGGCACTGTTAAAAGGAGAACTAATATGTCAGCACAGGCAAATGAGCCAGAAAAGCTAGCTGCTCTTGCTTCTGACCTGGGACTGGCCGCTGAACTAAGGGTCAAAGCCATCGAACTACTGGGCAACATGGGCAACCGTGAAGCACTGCTGGCCTTGCTGAACCTAGCCGGCAATGAGCAATTATTCCGTGAGGAAAGGGAACTAGCCCTCAAGTTCGCCAAGGAAATTATAAAATCAGGACATTAATACGCCAAGGTCGCCGTTGTGCAGAATTCATAACGGGCAGGTGAACCCAACCAATGAGCGTTGACATTGGCATCATTGGGCTAGCCAAGAGCGGCAAGACCACTATCTTCAACGCTCTTACCAGAGGGCAGGCCAGTATTGAAAGTACCGCCCCCCATATAGGAACGGCCAAAGTCCCAGACCCCCGGCTGGATATGCTAGCCGGTTTATTTCACCCCAAACGGCTGGTCTCTGCGGAGGTAAGATACTTAGATATCGGTGCTTCAGTCAAAGGCCTAGCCAAAGACCTGGGTATAAGCGGTCAGCTCCTGAACCAGCTGAGCCAGGTCGATGCCATCATTAGCATCGTCCGTGCCTTCACCGACGACCGAATTCCCCATGTTGAAGGCAGCCTTGACGTCGAACGGGATATCGCCACAGCCAATCTAGAACTTACCTTCTCCGACCTAGCCATTATCGAGAAGAGACTGGAGAGAGTAGACACCTCGCTAAAGGGGGCCAGAGCGCCTGAGCGCCAGGCCCTTCTTCAGGAGCAGGAGCTATTGACTGAGATTCGGGCGGCGTTAGAAAAAGAAGTGCCCATCCGGGAACAGGCGCTGGGGCCCGATGAAGCCAGAGCTATCGCCAACTACCAGTTTCTCAGCGCCAAGCCACTACTAATCGTGGTCAATATCGGAGAAGACCAGCTGCCCCAGTCGGCATCTTTGGAAGCTGAGCTGAACTCGCGCTACCGGCGCCCCAAATGCCGCGTTATTACCCTCTGTGGCGAGCTGGAAATGGAGCTGGCCCAGCTAGAGAATAGCGACGCCGAGGGATTTCGTGCCGAGATGGGGATAGAGGAATCGGGCCCTGCCCGCACCATTAAAGCCTCATATGAACTGCTGGGGTTAATCACCTTTTTCACCACCGTCTCAGACGAAGTCAAGGCCTGGCCCATCCCGGATGGCACCAGCGCTCTCAAGGCGGCGGGCAAAATCCACTCTGACATGGAGAGGGGTTTCATACGTGCCGAGGTAACCAGTTACGACGACCTAACAGCTTGTGGTAGCCTTCCCGAGGCTCGTAAGAAGGGGCTCCTGAGGCTGGAAGGTAAGAACTACCCCGTCCGGGACGGGGATGTAATCACCTTCCTCTTCAACGTGTAAGCCTATCCGGCTAGTCCTCGCTCTCCAGTTCAAATGCCTGATGCAAGGCACGAACGGCATCCCCGACCCTGTCCTGCTCAATAATACAGGTTATCCTTATCTCTGAAGTGGTAATAAGCTGGATATTTATGCCCTCTTTACTGAGTGTGCCAAACATCTTGGCGGCATAGCCGGGGGTGTTCTGCATCCCGGTACCGATAACGCTGACCTTGCCCAGCTTGGAATCACTGACGCACTGCCTGGCACCAATCGACTGAGCAATCGGCTGAACCACCTTCATGGCCGGGTTGAGCTGGCTCTTAGCCACGGTGAAGGTTAAATCCGTAATATTATTGATGCTGGCGTTCTGCACAATGGTATCTACACTGACGCCCGCCTTGGCTAGAGGCTCAAAGATAGCCGCGGCAATGCCCGGTTGGTCGGGAACGCCAACCACAGTTATCTTGGCCACATCAAGGTCTTGAGCTATACTTCTCGCCTTATTTCGCACTTCCATAGCTACCCCTCCGTGAATTAATGTCCCCGGCCTATCCGTAAAGCTCGAGGCGACCAGTATCGGAATTTTGAACAGCTCCCCCAGCTCAACGGCACGGGGGTGCATCACCTTGGCTCCGTAACTGGCCAGTTCCAGCATCTCCTCGTAGCCTATCTCGCTCACGGGGTGAGCTTCAGGCACAAGCCGAGGGTCAGCGGTATAAACCCCCTCAACGTCGGTGTATATCTGGCAAACCTCAGCGCCGAGGCTTGCCGCCAGGGCTACGGCGGTGGTATCAGAGCCCCCCCGCCCCAGCGTGGTTATATCCAGCTCCTCGGTAACGCCCTGAAAGCCGGCGACAATGACTATGTTGCCCCTGTCCAGCTCCCCGACCACCCGCTTGGGGTCAACCGCCAGGATACGTGCCTGACTATACGCAGCATCCGTTCGTATCCCCGCCTGGGCACCACTGAGACTGATGGCATGGTATCCCATATCCCGCAGCGCCATGGCCAGGAGGGTACTGGACACAATCTCGCCAGTGGAGAGGAGCACATCAAGTTCCCTCTCGCTGGGCTGGCTTGCCAGCTGGTAAGCCAGCCTGATAAGCTCATCAGTTGTATCCCCCATAGCCGAGACCACTACCAGCACCTGGTTGCCCTCATCCCTGGTACGGGCTATGCGCTGCGCAACATGCTTAATCCGCTCGGCATCAGCCACCGAGGTGCCGCCATATTTCTGAACAATTAGAGCCATTACTTCCCCTTACCTACCAGCCTGCTCATAATATTATACCCCGGGTCAATAAACAAGCCAGTGCCTACTGCCTCGGCCTCGGTGAACCGCTTCGCCCCGTTAGCGGTAAATCCCGGCCCCCAGAGCAGAAACGGCACCGGGTCATCGGTATGGGTCTGACCTCCAATCGGGGTGGGGTGGTCGGGCATAATCAGCAGGCGGATAGAATCTGCCTGAGAAGAGCAAAGTCGGCTGACAA
>CAZMZA010000012.1:0-22221 GCA_964570635.1 uncultured Dehalococcoidales bacterium | reverse complement strand
CTCTTCGCTGGTTTTGTACCTGCCCAGCCCGTCGCAGGTGTCAACGAAGCCATCCAGGTGCAGGGCGCCGCTAGCCACTACCAGGGAGACGATTAGCAGCACGTTAATTACCGCCGGAGGCAGGAACCAGCCGAGGAGCCAGTTCAAGGCAACTAGGATGAGTCCGATGATGAGCCCGATTAAGGGGAAATAAACCTGGGCACCCGCCAGCTCATCCGGGCTGAACTCACGCTGCCGGGCTACGGGTATGATGGTCAGAAATTGTAGAGCGGCTATGAATCTCAATTGCTTGCCTTATCTGCTTCAGATACTCCGGCTTCAGCGAAGGTAGCCATTTCCGACAGAATCCTGACTGAAGCCTCGGCCAGGGAAATAGCCAGCGCTGCACCGGTGCCCTCGCCCAGCCGCATGTCCAGGTCAAGCAGGGGCTTAAGCCCCAGGTGGCTGAGCAGTAGCCTGTGTCCTGGCTCGGCCGAAACGTGCCCCGCAATCAGGAAATCCTTTAGCCCTGGCGACAGCGCCGTGGCGATTAGCGCGGCGGCTCCGGAGATGAAGCCATCGATAACGATGGGGATGTGGTGGGCGGCGGCAGCCAGCATTACTCCGGTCAGCCCGCCAATCTCAAAGCCGCCGACCTTGGCCAGCACGTCCAGGGGCTGTTCCGGGTCGGGGCGGTTCAGTGCCAGGGCCTTATCTATTACTTTAATCTTGTGCTCGAGCTGATTATCACCGATGCCGGTGCCTCTGCCCGTTACCTCGGTCACTGATTTGCCGGTCATAACGGCACAGATAGCGCTGGAGGCACTGGTATTACCTATGCCCATATCACCGGTGGCGACGATGTCCAGCCCTTTAGCTACCTCGGTGGTTACTATCTCAATCCCGGTCTCTATCGCCTTTAGCGCCTGCTCACCGGTCATGGCTGGACCCAGGCACATATTCCTGGTGCCCCGGCCGACCTTGCGGGACAAAAGCTGGGGGTCTGGTTCCAGCTCAGCGGCTATCCCCATATCAACTACAATAATGCGGGCGCCAATCTGATGGGCAATCACGTTTATCCCCGCCCCGCCGCGCAGGAAGTTACTCACCATCTGAGCCGTTACCTCTTGGGGGTACAGGGTTACGCCTTCAGCGACTACGCCGTGGTCGCTGGCCATGGTTATGATAGCTTTATGCCTGATTTGAGGTCTGGCATGGCCCTGAATACCAGCCAGTTGAATGGACAGGTCTTCCAGTCGGCCTAAACTGCCCTGTGGCTTGGTCAACTGGTTCTGTCTGGCTCTGGCTTGAGCCATTACCTCTTCGTCCAGAGGCTTTATCATCTCAATTATGTTGGACAAAAGTGGTGACATTTTCAGTCCTTGATAGAACCTGCTTGGTCAGATATGGCTCTATAGCTCCCCCTTCTGCCGCAGTGACTGGATGGCGGTGATAAGCTTTTGACATTCGGGCATGGTTCGCGCCGCAATGCGGACATACTCAGGTAACCCGAAGGAAGTGCAATCGCGCACCAAAAGGCCGTGGCGGAGTAAGGCTGAGCGAAAGGTGCTGGCATTGGCTACTTTCACCAGGAAGAAATTCGTGCTTGACGGCATTACTGTGTAGCCGAGCCGGCCCAGTTCGCTGATTAGGAACTGCCTTGCCTGTTTAATCTCCGGTTTACACTGCTCCAGGTAGTCCGGGTCGCCTAGGGCGGCGACTCCTGCCTTCTGCGCCACCACGTTGACGTTCCAGGGCGGGCGGACCCGGCGCAGTGCCTCGATAATCTCCCGGCTGGCGATAGCATAGCCCAGGCGCAGTCCGGCCAGGGCATAGTCCTTGGTCAGGGAGCGCATCACAATAACGTTGCCCCGGTAAATCAAGTCCAGGGAAGACCAGCCGTCTTCCACAAAAGAAACATAAGCCTCATCCAGGATGAGCAGGCTATCATCAGCGGGGCCCAGAATCACTTCAATCTGTTGTCTGGTCAGGTATTGACCGGTGGGATTGTTGGGGTTGCAGACAAAAACGCCTCTGGGGTGCTCCTGCTTGATAAGTTCCGCCGTCTCTTCTATTCGGTGGGCAAAGCCTTCGTCTTCCCTAGCCCATACCCCGGCAGTCTCCGCCCCGACAATCTGGCAGGCGACCCTGTATTCGCCGAAGGTGGGTTCGAGGATTAGGACGTGGTCTCCCTGTCTGAAGTAGGTCAGAGCAATGAGGCGGATAAGCTCCACGGCACCGCTTCCGACCAGAATGTTGTCTGGGGGTACCGCCAGTTTCTTGGAAAGACACTGCCTGAACTCGGTTGCCTCTGTATCGGGGTAGCGGTTAAGGACAGCGGTATCAAAGACCTTGCTTACCTCGGGCGGAGGCATGAAGGGGTTGGAAGAGACACTGAAGTCAAGGACGGCTTCGGGGGTGAGCCCCAGAGCCTCCAGCTCGGCCTGATTGGGCCCGCCATGGGGACAGAGTTCAAGGTTCTCTACTTCCGGTTTAGGTCGTAATGACAAGGCGAACAACTCCTACCATGAAACAAATCGCTATCCAGGCTGACGCGGCTATTATC
This sequence comes from uncultured Dehalococcoidales bacterium, assembly GCA_964570635.1. GTDB lineage: Bacteria > Chloroflexota > Dehalococcoidia > Dehalococcoidales > CAYYQY01 > CAYYQY01. Next base: position 19,676 of record CAZMZA010000012.1, on the reverse strand, counting down.
ATTAGCTGTAGCGAGGCGTCGATAGTCGTCGGTGTCAGCGGGGTATTGGCGCTACCCAGTCTGTAGTGTCCCACTTTTTCCAGCTGTACGTTGAGCGCCCCGGCCACCGAAGCCATAGCCCAGCCCGCGTTGGGGCTTTCCGTCTTGGCGTGCTCACTACGTGCCACCTGCCACGAAGTGCGGGCACTTCTCCTGGACAGAAAGCTGGCTAGAACAAACAGTAGTGCTGTGATTCTCGCTGGCACAAAGTTAAGCACATCATCCAGCCTGCTGGCAAACTTTCCCAAATACTCGTATTGACCATGATAGCCTATCATAGCATCAAGGGTATTGACTGCGCGATAGGCAATAGCGCCGGGGACACCGAGGAGTAAGTAGTAAAAGAGTGGGGCTACAAAGCTGTCGCATGTGTTCTCGGCCACCGACTCCACGGTAGCTGATACCAAGAGTGGCTTGGGTAAATCCTCAGTATTGCGACTGACCAGTGACCGTAGCTCAAAGCGTGCTTCATCCACTTCTTCATTGAGCAGGAGCCCTTTGATGTTGAGTGCCACCCGCCGCAGTTCCTTCAGGGAGAAGGTGGACTTGAGCAGCGCCCCTCCGACAATCACATAGGCTGCGAAGCTAACGGGCTTCAAGTAGAAAAGGACCAAATAGCTAACGGCGGCAAAGAGCCCGGCAAGCAGCAGGGTTATCCCTGTCCCGTAGGCAAACTGAACCGGGGCGGAACGACCAGTGCCACCCCGTTCCAAGGCTGAGAAGAGCTTGCCCAGCCATACCACCGGGTGGATGGCGCGGGGTGGTTCGCCGAGAACCAAATCAATAACTATTGCCACCGCCAGTATCAACAGGTTATCCATCTCTTCAGTCTTGCCAGTACCTCCCGGCGGGATTAATCGGGCAAAATTAAACCCCCTCTGCTCAACATAGCCGGGGGGTTAATCATCGCGCTAAAATCGCTATCCTCCCCCCCTTCTCCGCGGAGGTCAGGGAAAGCCAGAGGTTCCGGCGTTCTGGCTTCCGGCAGAGACTATCTGCCGGTTACAGCAGGCGGTGCTGCGTCGGAGTTTCACCGACTTGCTCTCCGGTAACGGCTGAACATTTACAGCCGCCTCTGGGTTATTTATTCAATTTTATGTATGATACAGGAATTTTAGGAAAAGGGCAAGCTCTCGTCATCCCTGTTGTCGGTAGTCGGCGTAGCGAACCATCGCCGCCAGCACCTTCAGCGCCCTGGCCAGAATGGTGTAGGTTGGTATGCCATTTCTAACCAGTAGATTCATCCCCTGCCTCTCTATGGAAGGCAGACCGGCAACAATTAGGATTGGTTTTTTCATCTCGTCTCTTAGACTCACCAGTTGTCTGGCGAAGTCCTCGTCGAGGTGCGCGTAGGAAAGAGCCACGATAGCATCAACTTCTTTGAACACAACCCGGGAACACTCAAGACACAGTCTGGCTGCAGGCTCATAGTCCAGCCAGCCCAGGTCCACCGGGTTCTGCCGGGTGAGGGAAGGCATGGCCTCATCTGCCAGTACCTCAGCTATCTCCTTCTGAGCTTTTGCAGATAAGACAGGAATCTTCAGTCCGACCTCTTCAGCGACATCAGCGCCGGTGACCGCCCCGCTGCCAGCCTCAGCTATCAGTCCCACCCTGTTCCCTGCGGGCAGGAAGGGAGAAGTAAAGCCGGTGACTAAGTCGAGTACCTCCTCGATATTGTTGGCGGCAGTTACCCCGCCCTGCTTGAGTGCGGTGTCAAAGACAGCGCTATTGCTGGCTAGGGAAGCCGTATGGGTCGCGGTGAGTCTGGTGCCAGCTTCTGATTTACCGCCTTTCCAGGCTACTATTGGCTTCCTCGGCGAAATCTGCTTGGCCAGTTGCAGAAATTCCCTCCCCCGCTTGAGACCCTCAATATAACAGCCCATAATCTTCGTCTGAGGGTCAGCAGCGAAGTACTCTATTAAATCTTCAATGGTGAGGTCACTCTGGTTGCCAATGCTGACCACCTTGCTGAAGCGCAGGCCGAGCTCATAGCCCCGGTAAATGAAGTTTTCGGTGACATTGCCGCTTTGCCCGACGAAGGCAATTGACCCCGGCTCATTGTTGAGTTCAGACTCTACGAGAATCGTGTTCAGACCAGCCCCGGGGTTATATAGTCCCATACAGTTGGGGCCGACAAGACGAGTGCCGCCTTGTCGGGCAATCAGCAGCATCTCTTTTTCCAGTTCTCTGCCCTCAGCGCCTAGCTCAGCGAAGCCGGCGCTGTGAACCACGGCAAATTTCACGCCCTTCTGAGAGCACTCAGCCATAACCCGGGGCACAATTCTAGCGGCAACGGCTACTACAGCCGCATCAACCTCACCCGGAATGTCCAGGATACTTGGGTAAGTGGTCAGTCCCATAACCTCTGACTGTTTGGGGTTGACCGGGTACAGTTCCCCTTTGAAGCCACCCAAGAGGAGACCGCTCAGTATGAATCCACCGCCCTTACCGGCATCGTTCGAAGCGCCTATTATGGCGATTGAATTGGGGCTGAACAGCTGGTCTAGGTCTTGGGCCTTTGTCATTATCTGTCCCCCTTTCTTCTTTACCTCTGGCTACTCTCCGACAACTCGTCACCCATTGGGGCATATTATAAACTATTTTTATCCCCATTGGTAGCTTGGGGCGCAGTAGTAAGGTTTTGCGGTATCGTTGGGCGCTGAGCTTGATATTTGAGGTTAAGTTCGTTACCATTGGGGGTGTAGAAATGACCATGCACCACTTCTGGTTGCTCTTACTGCCGGGCGGCTGTCCTTCCTTGGCGTGGCAGGATTTTCTTTTGACAGTCTGAAAGGAGGCTGAAGTTGGGTGAAGTTTTGGATGAGGCGTACGCCATAGTTCAGTGCAAAGAGTGTCCGTGGTACAAGTCCTGCGTATCACCGATGAAGTTCACGGCTGAGGATATTCGCCGGCAGCTAGAGTCGGCGGTACCGGGCACAAACATGTCACTGGAGGTCGATGCGGGTATGCGTAACCTTCTGGGCAGCATGGCAACAGCTGCCCAGAACTCTCTGCTGGAGGCGTGCCCTATCTTCATCGACCGCTTGCGGACCAGTCCCAAGCTGGCTGAGCGGCTGAAGCAGATAATGCAAAGCTGGGGCGAAGAGGAAAAATTAGATACCACGTAGAAGGTCTATAAGGCGGATTAACCTCTATCGCTCTGTTTGTGCTGTGAGGCTATAGGCGTCCTGCTGTGCTGGCCTGCTCAGAGGCTGGCTGACAGCTCCAAAGGTACTTCCTTCCTGCCCCTTTCAAAGGCATCAAGATTTATTTGTAGTATTCTCGCGGGCAGGTGCCGAGACATTGTATCCCCGAAAGTCTGCACTTTAACGGGCAAGAAAATTGACGTGTAGCCTAACATGAAGGTGTTCAGCAGTCTCGCGCTACCCAGCTCGGCTTCACAGCGAGAGCCATCAATAAGGTGGATATTGTCTGTCCGCTGCTTTAGGATGTGTACTATCTCGCCATCGCTGGGGTATTGATGGAATCCCAGGCTGACGGAAAGCGGCGGCAGTGACAGGTTATTGATGATAGCCAGCCCTCCGGGTCTCAGGTACTGGCTCCACCTGGCTGCCTCCAGCTTTTCGAAGGCAACTATGATATCGGCCTCACCCTGTTTGGTGAGGGGGGAGAAGACCTTATCGGCCAGCCGAACATGGCTGATGACACTGCCCCCACGCTGTGCCATACCCAGGGTGTCCGTCTTCTTAACGTCATATCCGTCAGCCAGGGCGGCTTCACTCAGTATGTTGCTTGCCAGGATGACCCCCTGTCCACCCACGCCGACGATGAGAAGGTTCTGGTTCTTCATCTTGAGGCTCCAGCCTTATCCGGGGATAGTAGACGAATGGCCTTCTTGGGACAGACCTGCTCGCAGATGCTACACGGTCCGCCGACACAAAGGGCGGTATCAATATAAATGCGTCCTTCTTCTCTCTGGATAGCCGGGCAACCAATTATCAAGCAGGTGCCGCACTGGTCGCACTTCTCCATGTCTATCTCCCTGGGTTGAGAGCGTGCCCGGGTGAGGAGCGGGCAGTCACCGCGCACTATGATTACCGAAAGTTCCGGATTGTCCAGTGACTTTTTTACACCGCTTCTGAGGGCTTTTACATCAAAAGCGCTGATAACCTTTACATCGTTCACTCCGATGCCCCGGACCAGGCGTTCCAGTTCTACCTCCGTAGCCATTTCCCCCCGGGCTGAGATGCCAGTCCCCGGGTGCCCCTGGTGACCGGTCATAGCTGTAGTCCTGTTGTCGAGGATTATGACCGTAATCTTTCCCTGGTTATAGACCGCGTTCACCAGGCCACTGATGCCGGCATGCATGAAGGTGGAATCGCCGATAACCGCTATTATATTGTTGCTTTCAACCCCTGCTTTCTCCATGCCTAGTGCCTGTCCGATGCTGGCACCCATGCAGCCGCAGGTATCCAGGGCTGTCAGCGGAGGGTAAGCGGCCAGGGTATAACAGCCGATGTCCCCGGTAATGACCAGCTTCGGTTGCCTCGGTGACTTATCTTTGGCCTGTGGCAATCTGGCGCGTTGCCCCAGGGTGCTCAGTATGAAGAAGATGCCTGTATGTGGGCAGCCGGGGCAGAGTAACGGGGGGCGCCGGGGCAGTTCGGAGGCTATATCCACTGCTTGTCGGTGGGGTCGCCTTGCTATCAGCCCGGCACGCTGGGCTGCCTCTTCCACAATTTCGGGATTGAGTTCACCTAATCTGGGGATAAACTCCTTCCCCATGACCTCTATCCCCATCGCCTTGATATTCTGCTCGAGGAACGGGTCCAGCTCTTCTATCACCAGTAGCCTGTCTACCTGTGCCGCAAATTCACGCAGCATGCGTTGGGGCAGGGGGTAGGTCATCGTCAGCTTGAGGAACGACGCTTTCGGGAACACCTCCCGAGCGTACTGGTAAGCCACCCCGCTGGATACTATACCGAGACTGCGGTTGCCCAATATTGCCTGGTTTAAGGCGAAAGTTTCGGCGTACTCCGCCAGCTTGACCAGGCGCTCTTCTATAACGGGGCGCCTGAGCCTGGCTGTGGTCGGCAACAAGACGTACTTTTGACTGTCGTGTTTGAAAGCGGGCTGTCTCGGGGGTACGGTGCGCTCCCGCTCTGTGACCACCACTGATTTGGAGTGGGATATGCGAGTCGTGGTGCGCACCAAAACCGGGGTATCAAACCGTTCGCTGATATCAAAGGACTGTGCCATCAGGTCGTAGGCTTCCTGGCTGTCGCTTGGCTCGAGCATGGGCACCTTGGCCAGTACGGCATAGTGCCGGTTGTCCTGCTCGTTTTGAGAGCTGTGGATGCCGGGGTCATCAGCACATATTACCACCAGGCCGCCATTGATTCCGGTGGTCGCGGCGGCCATAAAAGCATCACTGGCTACATTGAGCCCCACCTGTTTCAGGGACACCAGCGCGCGAACCCCGGTGTAGGTGGCTCCCAGGCCCACTGCCATAGCCACCTCCTCGTTTGTAGACCACTCGGCATAGACGTCATCAAAGGCAGCCAGGGATTGCAGTATCTCGGTGCTTGGTGTTCCCGGATAGGCTGCCGCCACAACGACGCCAGCGTGGTAGGCTCCCAGAGCCAGGGCTTCATTCCCGGAGAGGAGCTTCTTCATTCCGGTACTCCACATGAGTTAGTTGCCGAAAAACTAGGATAGACTGAAATCGCTGGCTTGTCAATTTATCTCTGGTATAAATAGTCAGGGCTGGATGCGTACGTTATCCAGTTGCGCCATAGCCTGGGAGGGCGGACGTATTGACAGGTCATTCTTGTTATGGTAGACTGTGCCGTCTTTTAGTATAGAGGGGTGGAGTCTCTAGCTATGTCCAATGTGTTCTGCCGACTGGAGAGAACCAACTTCAGCTTTACCAAGCGCACCAGAAGGTGCGCTTGGGAGGATTTCAGTTGCACATGTAGCTAGGTTGATGTATTGTTAGCTAATGAAATTTATGTAGAGACCTCCCGAGCGGGAGGTCTCTCGTTTCCGGGAATACGTTGGGGGTGCTAGGTGAAAACAGAGGTCAGTCCGACGTCAATGGATAACTGGGACACAATTCCAAAGCTTATCCTGTCCAACTACAAAAAGTGGGGCGAACGGACAGCCATGTGCATGAAGAATTTCGGCGTATGGCAGAGGTACAGCTGGAAGGACTGCTACCAGAAGGTGAAGTATTTCTCGCTGGGGCTGGTAAGCCTTGGCCTTGAGCCAGGGAATGTAGTTTGCATCATAGGTGACAACGAGCCTGAATGGTTCTGGGGAGAATTCGCCATTCAGGCAGCCGGGGGTATCCCGACCGGAATCTTCGTCGATTCCGTTCCTTCCGAGGTACAGTACATCGCCGAGCACTCAGGGGCTAAAATTGCCCTGGTCAATGACCAGGAGCAAACAGACAAGTTTCTTGAAATCAAGGATTCTCTCCCTTCGCTGAAGAAGGTCATTTATTGGGACCCCAAGGGTTTGAGAAACTATGATGACCCCATTCTTGCCGGCTTTGACGAGGTGGTGAAATTAGGCCGGGAATACGAGAAAGAACACCCCGGCCTGTTTGAGCAGAATGTGGAAAAGGGCAGTGGTGATGATATCGCCTTTATTTACTACACATCGGGGACAACGGGCTTACAGAAGGGAGCCATGCTCAGTCACCGGGCCCTGCTGAATACAGCCCAGGGGTTCGTTAGGCGCTATCCATTAGACGAGGACGATGACCTGGTCTCCCACTTTCCGGCGGCCTGGGTAGGCGACAGCTTCTTTGCTACCATTCCCCATTTGCTGACCGGGGCGAGGCTCAACTTTCCTGAGGAGCCAGAAACCGTAGCCGAGGACACCAGGGAGATTGGCCCCAACTTTGCCATATACGGTCCCCGGCAGTGGGAAGGCACGGTCAGTGACATACAAGTGAAGATTATGGATGCCCATCCGCTGAAGCGCTTGTGTTACAATCTTTTCCTGCCTGTAGGCTACAAGATTGCCGAGATGGGTTTCGAGGGCACGACGCCGGACCTCTTCTGGCGGGCTCTTTACTGGCTGGCGAACGTGGTTTTGTTCAGACCGCTCAAGGACAAGCTGGGTCTGAGCAAGGTCAGGTTCGCTGTTACCGGAAGCTCCGTATTAAGCCTGGATACCTTCTTGATGATCCACGCTGTAGGTATTGAGCTCAGGCAGAACTACGCCAGCACCGAGGCGGGCTTCATATCTTCCCACGGTAAGGGGGAAATCAGTTTTGAAAGTGTGGGACGACCGGCGCTTGGCACCGAGGTCAGGTTAACCGAGGAGGGGGAACTTCTCATCAGAAGCGAGTGCATGTTCGAAGGGTACTACAAGGACCCGCAAAAAACGGTGGAAAGCTTCCGGGAAGGATGGTTCCGAACCGGGGATGCTGTCCACATCAACGAGCACGGTCACATCATATTCCTTGACCGCCTGAGCGACCTGGAGGAGCTTGCTTCCGGGGTGAAATATGCTCCGCAGTACATAGAGGGTAGGCTCAGGTTCAGCCCCTACATAAAGGACGCTATGGTTATCGGGGGTAAGGATAAGGACTTTGTCTCAGCCATGATAAACATAGACTTTACCACCATAAGTAAATGGGCTCAGAAAAAGCACCTCCCTTATACCACCTACGTTGACCTGTCCCAGAAAGCCGAGGTTGCCAGTCTGGTGGAAAAGGACCTGGCTCGGGTGAATAGCTATCTCCCGGAATCGTCTAGGGTCAAGAAGTTTGTCTTGCTGCACAAGGAGTTTGACCCCGATGAAGCCGAACTTACCCGAACCCGAAAGCTTAGAAGAAGCTTCATGAGGGAACGGTATAAAGAGCTGATTGATGCCATGTATAGCGATAGCGAGGAAGTCAAGGTAGAGGCTCCAGTGACATATAGAGATGGTAGAAAGGGTGTGGTGACTACCAGCATTAAGGTAAGGACTACATGAGGGTATTGGTAGTTTATGGCTGAACTGCTTCAATTTGTGATTACGGGCATAACCGTGGGCATGGTTTATGCTCTCATTGCTTTGGGCTTCGCTCTGATATGGAAATCCAGCAGTGTCGCCAATCTGGCACTGGGACAGATGGTACTGGTTTCTTCCTGGTTTACCTACGGAATGCTGGTTCAGGCCGGGTTGCCATACTGGCTGGGCTTCCCACTGGTTATTGGCTTTGCCTTAGCTCTGGGCTGGGTGGTGGAGAGGTTCGTTCTGCGTCCCCTCATTGCCCAGCCCATTCTGTCTCTGGTAACGGTTACGCTGGGGGTAGCTTTCTTCATAGAAGGTGCGGTGAGCTTCATCTGGCCGCGTAGCGTGGCGGCTCTACCCCGTTTTTTCCCTGCGGAGCCTGTCCACATCGGCACGGCGGTGGTCTCTCAGGAATACCTCTGGTCAGCCGTTATCTCACTGTTGCTATTCGGGGCTTTGTCCGTCTACTTTAAGTACCACAGGATGGGGATTGCCATGCGCGCTACCGCCGATGACCAGCTGGCTGTTCAAGCCTGTGGCATTCCCGTGACCAAAATCTTCTCCACATCCTGGATGTTCGCCAGTGTATTGGCGGCTATCGGCGGTATTCTCATGTCCAGCATTGGCGGTATTACCTTTGGTCTGGTCGAGACCGGTCTTAAGGCTTTCTCGGTGGTGATTCTGGGTGGCCTTGATTCCTTCCTCGGTGCCATCATAGCCGGGCCAATAATCGGTCTGGCTGAGAGCCTCGGCGGGGGTTATCTCACTCCGCTGACTTGGCCGGGGGTGAGGGAGGTTATCCCGTTTATCATCATCATAATCGTGATGTTCGTTAAGCCCTACGGGCTATTCGGGGAGGAACGTATAGAGAGGATATAACTAAGTGGATTTACCCTGCGGGACTCGTAACTATACCTACGCCACTGATATGGCTATCTTTCGCACCAGGACCCACTGGGCGCTGTTTATCCTGCTGCTGCTTTTTCTGGTGACGGCTCCGCTGTACTGGGGGAATCGCTGGTTGTCTGTCGCCAATCTGCTCGGCATCACCATTATTGCTGCCACCGGGCTGAATATCCTGACCGGATACTGCGGGCAGCTGTCCATCGGTCATGCCGGCTTCATTGCCGTCGGTGCCTATACTTCGGCGGTGCTGACCAGCCGACTCGAGCTCCCCTTTCTGGTGGGGCTAATCGCTGCCGGGCTTACTGCCGGGCTGGTCGGGATGATTTTTGGTATCCCCTCCCTCAGGGTCAAGGGCTTCTACCTGGCCATCAGCACTATTGCCGCCCAGTTTATCATCCTCTGGATTATCAATCACTGGACCAGTGTAACCGGGGGCTTTGACGGTATGAGAGTGCCGGTAGCATCAATCGCTGGCATTACCTTTGGCAGCCCGGCCAGTCAGTTCTACCTGATTATGCTAATTACAGTGCTGGTGGTTTTCCTGGCGAAGAATCTAGTTAGGACACGGGCGGGTAGAGCTTTTGTCGCCATCAGGGACAACGACCTGGCCGCCGAGGTGATGGGGATTAGCCTCTTCCGCTACAAACTCCTCGCCTTCTTTATCGGCTGCTTCCTGGCTGGAATCGCCGGTTCACTGCAGGCACACGCCTATTGGGGCTCACTGAATACTGAAAATTTCCCCCTAACGGATTCTATCCTGTACATCGGCATGATAATCATTGGCGGTTTGGGCACCACCATTGGACCTATTTTCGGTGCCATTTTTATACGTGTGCTGCAGTACGTGATGACATTGATTGCACCTGTCCTGGAAGGCGCCTTCGCTACCTTCCCCGCCGGGTTTACCACCGGCATCGGGCCGATGCTATTTGGTCTGGCCATAATCCTGTTCCTGGTACTGGAGCCGCGGGGGCTGGCTCACCGATGGGCACTGTTTAAGGCTTCCTACAGGATTTGGCCTTTTTCATACTAGTTTTTGATAAAGGAGGATGGCACAATGTGAGCTACTTGAAGAGCTTGCGGACTAAACTTGAAGAGGAGGGACTTAAATGAACTGGAAAAAGTCGTTGAAAGTAGCCGTGGCTGTGTGTCTGGCGCTAATCATCGTGGCCGTACCCCTGCTGAGCGCTGGTTGCGCTGGTGGCGGCAATAAGGTAAAGGTGGGCTTTAGTATCTGTTATACCGGGGTCGCCGCCGAAAAGGGACGCCCGATGGGTAATGCCAAGCTGGACTGCCTGAAATACATCAACGAGGAGCTAGGCGGTGTTGCCGGGAACCAGATTGAGGTGATATGGCGTGACAACCAGTATGATGCCTCTAAAGCGACCACCATCGTCAGCGAACTGATAGATGCCGGCTGCCTGATGTTTACCACTAACTCTTCCAAGATGATGATGGCCTCTGCGGAAACTGCCAACCGGGCTGGTTTCCCCGGCTTTGCCGTCTTCAGCGCCCCGGTGTTGACCAATCCGCCACAGCACATCTATGCCCAGATGCCTGATTATGGTGATGACTGGGCTGCCTTCGCCAAATACTATCTGGATAACATCTGGGAGGGGTCGGGAAGACCCAAGATGGCTCTCCACCTGCTTAATAACACCACCGGCTCCGGTGCCAAGAATGCCGCTGATGCCCTGGCTGATGAGCTGGGTATCGACATTGTGGCTACTGAGGAGCATACCGCCACCACTATATCAGAAATAGAGAGCCTGACCCGGATTAAGGCGCTGAATCCGGATATCCTGTACATATCCAGCACACCACAGCCGACCTCTATCATTGTCCAGAATGCTGTTGAGCTGGGTATGTATCCCGGTATCACCATTGGCTGCGGCCACGCCAGCTTCACCAGCGTTCTCGTTGAGCTGGCTGGTGCCGATACTGAAGGCGTTTACGGTGTCTTCCCCACGGTGAACTGGGGTGACGACGTGCCGGCTATGGACAAGATGACCGAGTACTGCCAGACATACCACCCCGATGACTACGGGAACATGGATTACATCACCTCGTGGGCAGAGGGCTTACTCGTGGCTGAGATTCTGAGGCTGGCTATAGAGAATGTGGGTGTCGATGGGCTGACGCCGCAAGCAGTGGAGGAGTACGGCTTCAAGAAGCTGAATAACTTCGAGGTTGGCGGCCTGCACGGTCCAGTAACCTATACCCCGGGTGATAACCGCCTCTCGAAATCGGTCAGGGTCTTCCAGGTTCAGGACGGCGAAATTGTGCCGATTACTGGCTGGGTAGAAGCGCCGCTGATACCATACGAGTTTGACTAGTCTGGTAAGTAGCATTGCAGCAGGAGCCCCGGCTCCAAGGCGGGGCTCCTGCTCAAAGCAGGCTGAATATGCTTAAGCTGAATAATATTGAGGTTACCTATCTCAACGTTATACGGGTGTTGCACGGTGTTTCCATGAGCGTTGAGGATGGCTCTATAGTGGCTCTCCTCGGGGCTAATGGCGCCGGTAAGACTACCACGCTCAAGGCAATATCCGGTCTGCTCCATGTTGAGGAGGGGGAGGTAACCGACGGTAGCATTGAGTGGGATGGCGGCCGGATAGATAGAAAGAATGCCGAGCAGATAGGCAAGCTGGGTATTGTGCAGGCCCTGGAGGGGCGGAGGGTCTTCGGACACCTGACTACGGAAGAAAACCTGCTGGTCGGCGCTTTTCATCGAAGAGACCGTAACCTCGTCAGGCAAGACCTGGCAATGGTTTACGATTACTTCCCGCGACTCGCCGACGTTCGCCGGAGTATCGCCGGCTACCTCTCGGGCGGTGAACAGCAAATGCTGGTTATCGGTCGGGCCATGATGGCTACCCCGAAGCTGATGATGCTGGACGAACCATCCTTGGGGCTGGCACCTTTGCTGGTCGAGGAAATATATAACATCATAAACCGGTTCAATACTGAGCAAAAGACCTCGGTTCTGCTGGTGGAGCAGAATGTCAGAATCGCCCTTACTATCGCTCACTACGGTTATGTTATGGAAAATGGGCGGATTGTCCTTGACGGTAGTGCTGATTTCCTTCGGAACAATGAGGACGTGAAGGAGTTCTACATGGGGCTGTCGGCAATTGGCAGCAAGAAGAGCTACCGGGAAGTAAAACACTACAAGAGGCGGAAGAGATGGCTTTAATGTCAGAAGCAGGACAAGGGGATTTTTTTGACGAGCTGGAAGTAATGCCTCCCGAGAAACGGGCGAGCTATTTCAATGAGAAACTGATTGAGACTGTAGACTATGCTTACCAGCATGCCCCGGCGGTAAAGGGTATATTTGACCGGGTGGGTGTGGCGCCATCTCAGGTCCGGACGGTAAAAGACCTGGAAAAGTTACCCATTACCAGGAAGACTGACCTGATAGGCTTGCAGAAGGCAGAGCCTCCGTACGGGGGGTTCCTGGCAATACCGCCAGAAGACGTAGAACGTATTTTTATCTCGCCCGGCCCCATTTACGAGCCACTTCAAACCAGTCGCATCCAGTGGTTTGCCAAGGCTTTTTATGCCGCCGGATTTAGGAGGGGAGACATAGTGGTAAATACCTTCACCTACCATATGTCCCCGGCCGGTATTCTTTTTCAGGAAGCCCTGAGGGATTGCCGGGCTACAGCCATACCGATGGGCACGGGAAATACCGATATTCAGATTCAAACCATGCTCGCCCTCGGAGTTTCCGGGTTTGTGGGCACTCCTACCTTCCTGATGGCTCTGATAAAAGCAGCCGAAGATATGGGCTATGACTTCCGTCGCGATTTTGCTATCCGGCGTGCCTGGTTTACCGGTGAGATGCTGGCTCCTTCGCTGAGAAAGGTTTTTGAGGAGGACTACGGCATCTCTACGGCACAAGCCTATGCCGTTACCGAACTAGGTGGTGCTATTGCCTATGAATGTAGCCAGAAATCGGGCATGCATTTTATGGACGAATATATAGTAGAGATAGTGGACCCAGCCACGGGGAAACAGCTCGGACCGGGAGAGGTGGGAGAAATCGTGGCGACGCCGGTTCATAACAAAACCTGGGGGCTGGTCCGCTTTGGCACCGGCGACATAGCCTCGTACACCACCGAGCCCTGCCCCTGTGGCCGGACATCAGACCGGCTGGTGGCTATCCTGGGCAGGACCGGGGATGCCGTCAAGGTCAGGGGCATGTTTGTTGTGGCCAAACAGGCCGAACAGGTATTCTCCGGCTTTGACCAGATTGCAAGGTTTCAGATTGTGGTGGGGCGTAAGGCAGAAAGGGACGAATTGACTCTAAGGATTGAGCTCGAGGATGAAGCCGTAGATAAGAGCAGGTTGCCTGACCAGTTGAACAAGAAATTCCAGGACGTATGTCGAGTTAAAGCGGATAAGGTCGAGTTTGTGCCCCGGGGCACTATACCCCAGGAACACAAGGCAATTGTTGACGAAAGGGTCTGGGAGTAAGAGGGGCGTTACCTGATTAGCCTTGGGTACTCTCTAGGTAGCTATTGCCTCAACAATTCTCGGTACGTACTTCTCCCACCCCGCCGGCATAAGATGAATACCCTGACACATGGGTTTCATCTTCTTCAAAAGGTCTATCGAGATTTGCAGGCTTGTCTCGCTTACCTTCTCTCTGGGTAATCCCTCCAGTTCCAGGATTAATTTTTCTGGCACGTTAACACCGGGGATATTGCTGTTCATAAAGCTGGCCATACTTGCCGACTTCAGCATGACATGTCCTACCAGAACCGGCACTTTAAACCCGCTGATTGACTCCATGAATCTCTCCAGAACCTCCGGGTCGTAAACAGCCTGTGTTTGGATAAACTGCGCCCCTTGGGCTATTTTTTCCTTCAACTCCGCCAGATGCGGCTCGGCGGGTTCCAGTCCCGGGGTGGCCATAACGCCAAAGCAAAAGTTGGGGGCTCCGTCCAGGGCATGGCCGGTGATATCTTTTCCCTGCATCAGTGTCATGGCGGTGTTTACCAGCGATACGGAGTCGAGGTCATAGACCGGTTTGGCCTCAGCGTGGTCGCCCACGGAGGGGTCGTGTCCGGTGAGTAAAAGTACGTTTTCCACCCCCAGAATAGCCGCACTCAGCAGGTCGGATTGAAGGGCTAAGCGATTCCTGTCACGGGGTGTCAACTCCATTACGGGCTCGATATTCCTCTCCTTAAGTAAATGGCACATCGACAAACACCCCGCCCGCATCACTGCTCTCTGGTTATCACCTATATTAATGGCATCAACATAATCCTTGACTAAATCTACTGAGTTCAGGAATTCGTTAATGTTGACCCCTTTCGGGGAGCTTATCTCGCAGGTAATAACAAATTGACCGCGTTTAATCAGCTCTGAAAGATGCATTCCTTTTAACCTCCCACATACTTAGTCCAATCAGGGCTGCCTGTTTAGGCTGGTGTGGCCTTCTGCGTTTCCTTGGCTGCGTCAGGTTTCTCCGACGAACGCTTGTCTGGAGGGGGCTCTATACCCAGTCTCTTTGCCGAGTGGTCGCGGCCAAGATAGAAATTAAGCCAGGAGGAGGTCCACATTAGTTCCCAGTTACACGGAGGGACAATATAGTCCCCTATTTCGTCCTCCTTCGAGCTGGCTTTCAGCCTGGAATAGGCTTTTACCCAGATACATTTCCTTTCGTTGGGGTAGACCTCACACCACCCTTCATAACTTCCGCCGCACGGTCCGTTCCTTTGATTCTTGGGACATTGAGACATAGGACACAAAAAGGCTACGTCAAATAGACCGCAGTCACCGCAGTTCTGGCACTCAAAAAGAGCCACCTTGCTCATGTGCTCGAAGCTGCCGAAGGCTGATTTAAGTGCCGACGAGGAATCTACCATCCTGGCTACGGGTCGCAGTGCTTTGAATATAATGCTCTTGGGATTAAAAAGTAAGGCGTGAGCCACTACACCAATGCCGTAGATAGGCGGTGCCATCGGTACCGTGGTTCTGGCCACGGGTTTTTCAAGGTTTAGACCTGTTTTGGGGTCCCTCTCGAAGAAATAGAAGCCGTTCTTTTGCGGGTAATCGAATTCAGCTATCAGGTCTTGCCAGTTGGGGGCTAATTCCTCCCCCTTTTCAATAATATATTCGAGCATTTCGTAGGTTACTCCATGACCTCCGATATGGGCTCCGGCGCAGCCCATCCCTTTAGCCAGGGCATACATCTTGGCTGCCCGGCTGATTCTGGCTGAACGGCCCTTGTCCTGAGCCTTGACCTCCTGGGCCAGTTCGGTCACCAGCTTATCGGGGACCACACACCCCGGAATCTGGTTTGTATTCATTGTCTTGGCTACCCCGTACGGCAGGACATAAATGTTGGCCAGTACCGGTGTGTTGTATCCATTCACTTTCAGCCACAGCAAAAGCTCGTGCAGCTTCCTGATATCGTACCCGACCTGGGTGATGATGAAGTTTGCCCCGGCTTCTACCTTTTTCTTCAGCTTATAGTATTGCCCCATAAGCTCCGCTTCTAATTGCTTGAAGGGTGAGGTGGAAGCACCGGCGAAGAAGTCGGTCGGGGCCAGGGTTATCTTTCGTCGCATTACCTCGTGTTCCATGCCCCGGTTCATCCCTTCGACCAGCTGTAAAGCATGCACCGAGTCTAAATCAAACACAGGTTTGGCTCTCCCCTCAAATCCGCCGCTCGAAGGGTAATCTCCGGTCAACAGGAGTAGGTTCCTTACCCCCAAAGCGGCCAGTCCGTAGAGCAGGCTCTCACACTGATTCCGGTTCTTGTCCCTGAAGGCAAGGTGCACCAATGGCTCTATGCCGAGTTTCTTCACCTCGGTACAGAGGATTTCGGTGGAGATTGCCGGGTTCCCACCAGGGTTATCGGTTACGCTTACGGCGTGAACCTTCCCCCTCCTTGCCGCTCGCCTGGCATTCTCAATGAGCTCCTCCTGCTGCATTTCAAAAGCGCCCCGGCCGGGAATCTGTTCCCAGGTAATGCAAAAAGTATCCGGGTCGAGGATTACTTCCTTGACTGTGTTTACCCTTTCCCTCAACCGGGTATGCAGTCTATCTCTCAACCTGGCTATCGGCTCAGCCAGTCGGGAAACGGAAATACGGCCGTCGCTGGACGCAAGCGAGATGTACTCGTCAGCTTCTATCTGTAAGCCTTCTTCCATACTCAGCACGCTTCGGGAATGGTCCTGCGTGCCCGCATCCACCACCAGGAGCGGGATATTCTTCGTTATCCACCCCTCCCCGAGCTTCTGGTGTAGCTCGAAGGCAGTGCCCGGGGGCTCAAGATATCCCAGAACAATCATTTCCGGGATTTCCTTCCTTGCCTTATCCAGCCCTTCTTGCTGATTAGAGGCATAGGTTACTTCGAAAGAGCCACCGACGGCTTCCTTTACCATATCCACCAGTTCCGGTGTACTGCCGACCACCAGAATCTTGTCTGTTTCGCTCCTTCTTGCCATCTTGCCTCTCTTTCTAACCGCTCTTTTCCCAGGGCGTAGATATGTCAAAGGACGTGCGCCTTTTCGGCTTCTCCCCTTTTCTGCCCGAGTTTCAGTATAGCACAGTTCAATTTCGCTGTTAAGCGCCGCGAGGCGTACGTATTGGCATACCTGGCTAGCTGAAGCAGCCACTGAAATCTTGACGACTTAGCTAGCAAGCAGTAACATAGGGGTGGATTGCTTGGCGATAACCCCGGCTACGTTTTTACGCAATTCAGAGTAGGAGCCAGAGGATAGTGGCTAACGACAGGCGAGAGATTATTAAAAACTCCCGGTTGTTCTATAAACTTTCTGACGCTCAGATAGACAAGATAGTTGGCTTATGCCAGGAGGAGTCTTACGAGGCCGGGGTGCGTATCTTCAGTGAGGGCGAGAGCGCACGCAATGTTTCCATTGTCGAGGAGGGTAAGGTCACCCTCGAGATGGAAGTGCGCATTGGCTCACGGACAAAAAGACAGGCAACCATTGATGTCATCACCAGGGGTGAAGTCCTTGGCTGGTCAGCACTTTCCCAGAAACCAGTTTTTACCATGTCAGCCACAGCCATAGAAGATACCAGATTACTTGTCTTCAGCGGAAAACATCTCCGCCGTGTGGGTGACGAGGATACCGATTTAGGCCGTAAAATGATGGCCGACTGTGTTGATTTGGTGTCTGACCGCTTGTTACGTGCCAAAGCGACGCTGGCTCACGTTTTATCGGTAACTTCTCACGATTTAAGAGCGCCTCTGGCTACTGTTCAGAGTTGTCTGGACGTGATAATTGGTGGCTTTGCCGGGGACATTAATAGCCGCCAGCAGGAGCTGCTGGAAGGAAGCCGGCAGCGGATTTCAGACCTTACGCATATGATTGACAATATTCTGGACATTTCGTATATCGAAATTAGAGACATCGATTTTGAGAAGGTGTCCTTAACTGAGGTAATAGAAAGTTCCATTGGCGACGTTGAGGGGATGGCTCGACAAAAGGAAATACAGATAAAGAACAACGTGACCTCGGAGTTAACCGGAATCTTGGGGGTACCAAAGCGCTTGCGACAGGTGCTTACCAATTTATTGGGTAATGCCGTCAAGTTCACTCCTGCCGGTGGTAGCGTCACCGTCAGCTCCCAAGAAACGGATGACAGCGTCGAGTTAGAGGTCGCGGATACGGGAATAGGCATTACGCCGGAAGAGCTGCCACGGATATTCGATGATTTCTATCGGGGTATGAAGGTGGACGCCGAGGGCGCCGGTCTAGGGCTATCCATAGCCAAGAAGATTGTCGAAGCCCACGGCGGTAAGATTTGGGTGGAAAGTCCCTGCCCAGAAACCGGGGTAGGAACCAAGTTTAGCTTTTCTCTGCCTAAGGTCTCGTTGGCGGTCAAAGGTGAGGCGGAGGAAGGGGGGAGGGTTACTGAGCCGGCCAAAATCCTGGTGGCTGATGATGACCCCGAGATGCTCAAGGTAGCAAAGCTCATCCTGGAGTCACGGGGTTACCAGGTCGCTACCGCCAGGGATGGAGAAGAGGCCCTGGCCAAAATAGCCGAGGAGAAACCAGACTTGCTTATTCTGGACCTCCTTATGCCGGTGATGGATGGGTTTGAAGTTTGCAAGCGACTTAACGAGCAGGCGGGGCCTGGTGGCAATAAGATACCGATTTTGATATTCAGTGCGGTGAGGGAAGAAAGCAGCCGCCGGCGCTATGAGCTTGAAACTGAGGCAGCCCTCAGCGTTGATGACTATGTGGAGAAGCCGATTTCCCCACCTATCCTGCTCCAGCGGGTGGAGAAAGTCCTGAAGAAGGGTAAATCCGGGCTTTAGTAGCCAGCGTAGGCATGGACAAAGGAGGAAGAAGATGGCAAAGCAAGCTAAAATCCTAATTGTCGATGATGACCACGTTTTTGTGGCAGCAACCAAAGCAGTTCTAGAAAGCAAAGAATACCAGGTGAGTGCTGCTTTTGATGGCGACGAGGGTCTGAAGAAGGCACAGGATGAAAAACCCGACCTGATTATTTTGGACATAATTATGCCTACTAAGGACGGATTTACAGTTTGCGAACAGCTTAAAGGTGACCCACAGCTGGAAAGAATTCCGGTGCTAATCATGACCACCTTTGCCAAGGATAAAGGAAAAACTGATATCCCGGTCAGCGCGGGGCTTACACTCGAGGCGGAAGGTTATATCGATAAACCAGTGAGCCCGGAAGAACTGCTGAGCCGGGTGGAGAAGATGTTAAAGGATGCGGGCGCTTGAAGGCAGTCGCCTCACCGGAGAAAAGCAGATACCATAGCGCTCAAACCAGTACCAAAATACACCGGAATTCATGCTGCCGTGCACCTGCACGTAGCATCCCTTCCTTACCGAGAGACAGAATGTTTCGCTAGATTTACCCCTGGCACGGTTGATGGCTCCTCTTGATTAAGGGTTCACTCCATTCAAAAACTCAAGAAGCCCCTCTACCCTCACTCATTTGCATCCTTCCCAGACACGAGGCATAATACTTTGGTGGAGAGGCGAGAGCTTACCAGTCGAGGTAATGAAACAAGTAACGGAGGCGCAACCTTGAGGAGGATTGGAATGAAAGGACTCACTATTCTTCTGGTATGGCTACTCGTGTTCACGGTTGCCTGTACGACTGGGGCGCCCCCTCCGGAGACGGGAGGCATTTTCATTGAGGGGACATCGGGGGGAGATGCCGAGACCCTGAACTGGATTCTGGCCGCTGATGCCTCCTCACACTCCTATATAGGATTTACCCTTGACAGCCTCGCTACCTATGACAATGAGTGGAACGTGGTTCTCCGCCATCTAGCCAAGCCGGTGGAGGTCTCCGAAGACGGACTTACCTATACCATCACCATCCGGGACGACCTCAAATGGAGCGATGGCACCAGGGTCACCGCCGAGGACTACGTGTATACCTTGAAGAACCTGATGTTCTCCGACTGGCTGAACTACCCTTACCAGAGCGACTGGCAGGAGTCAGTCAACGGAGAGACGGTATTTGTTAAACCCGAGGTAGTCAGCGATACCACCTTTATCATAAAAAGGCAGACGGTTGACCCCGAATTTGTGGACAATCCCATCTACTCCCTGACCCCTTATCCCAAGCACATCGCCATCCAATACGAAGGCGATGTCAAAGCCTTCACCCAGGCGGACGAATTCAACAACCTGACCTATACCGGCAATTTAGGCCCGTACCGGTTCAAGGAGTGGATTCGAAATGATAAATACGTGGTGGAGCGTAACCCGGACTACTACCTGGGTCAGGAC
>CAZMZA010000011.1:0-24406 GCA_964570635.1 uncultured Dehalococcoidales bacterium | reverse complement strand
TACCTGTTCTTTGCCGAGAAGGTGGAAAAGGAAGGTCACCCCGGGGTAGCCAGTCTATTCCGGGCCGCTGCTGAGGCTGAGACGGTTCATGCCCGCAACCATCTTGAAGCTATGAGTGGCATTGGCTCAACCGGGGATAACCTGAGGGCGGCCATACAGGGAGAGAGCCACGAATTCACCGAAATGTACCCCGGTTTCATTGAGCAGGCTGAATCTGAGAACAACAAGCGGGCTCGGATTACTTTCGGGTACGCTAACGAGGTGGAGAAAATCCATCACCAGCTATACCAGAAGGCGCTCCAAGCCCTTGAAGCGGGGCAGGAGCTGAAGGACGAGCCCTACTTTGTCTGTCCGGTATGTGGTTATACTGTGGCCGGGAAAGCCCCCGAGCGCTGTCCCGTATGTGGCACGCCAGGGAGTAAGTTCAAGCCGGTGGAGTGAGACTGTCGGTCTTGCCCCTTTATGCCGGAGCCCTCTGTAGTACATGCGGACTGGCTCTACGGCTTTTGTTTACCAGCCAGCCACTGCTTAACCAGGTCCACCTCAGCCTGCCTGCTGGTTACCTTCCCATCCAGCCTGGCCTCGTGCAGGTAGAGCAGTGCCTCTTTGATTTGGGGACCAGCTGGTATGCCTATCCTTATCAGGTCTTCGCCATTCAGGGATGGTTTGATATAACGGAGCTTAATGAGGAAGAGCTTGGCCTGCTGGCGAGCCGCGGCGGAGTCACCGGCCAGGGAGTTAGCCATAATGGCCGGTGGGGAATAGCCGTGCAGGAGGTGGTAGATATTGCTTGGGCTGATTCCAGGCTTGGCCAGTGCCTGGAGCCTGGCTTTAAGGGCATGCGTATCCTGGAGTATTCGGGCTACCGATTTGGGTAATCTGAGGTATGAAATCAGGCGCCCGGCTTGCTCATCAGTCAGGCGGTAGGTCAGCAGGGCCATATATAGCCCGAACGGTGGCGGGCTTGGCGAGGTCAGCTTGCGGGTCAGCTTAAATTTTTCTTCAAGCCAGCCGTTACCTTCCAGCGCCGGGTCCAGCTTTTGCAGCACGTTGAGTGCACCAGCGCGGCGTAAGACCTTCTCCGGTCGCTCCTCTTGAAGGATGCATTCCAGTTCGTATCGTATCCGGTCGCCACTGATGGTCGCCAGCATGGGTATGTCTCGCTTAAGCAGTTTTAGGGTATTCGCCTCCAGACGGAAGTCCAGTCGCTGCTCGTAGCGGAGTCCCCGCCAGATACGGGTGGCATCATCAATGAAGCTCCTTTCGTGAAGCACACGGATGAGCCTGTGCTTGAGGTCATCCCTGCCCCGGTACGGGTCGATGAGCTTACCGTAGTCGGCAGGGTTGAGATGGACAGCCATGGCGTTAATGGTGAAGTCGCGGCGAAGAAGGTCGTCGCTCAGGGAACTGGGTTTTACCTTGGGCAGGGCTCCCGGCCGGGCATAGGTCTCGGAGCGGGCGGTGGTGAGGTCAACGCTCCATTCATTCCACTGGATTTTGGCCGTGCCGAAGCGGGGGTGGGTGGTGATTTTACCCGGCCTGCTCTCGGCGAGATGACGGGCTAGCTCGATGGCGTCGCCTTCCACCACCAGGTCGAGGTCAAAGTTGGTTCGTCCCAGGAGCAGGTCGCGAGCCACGCCACCGACAAGGTAGAGGCTCTGCCCCTGGCCCTGGACAACCTCACCGGCAGTCCTCATAAAGTCAATCAGCTCGGCCGGTAGCTGGTCTTCTATTTTACTGGCTAGATTGATGGTTTTGGGCATCTTCTGTCAAAGTCGGCTCTTTGGTAGCTTTGATTATAGCACAGCTTATGGACTCACGTTTTAGGCCTTTTTACGCTTTGCAAAGCTAGCGAAATCTGCTACACTAGTTTTCAAGTTCTAAGTGAGGAGGACAGCTTTGGTGACCGTCCAGGAAACTATAGGTAAGGCTAGGAGTCAGGGTCGGACCATACTGACCGAGGTAGAGTCCAAGCAGCTCATCAAAGAGGCGGGGATAAGCGTTAGCGAGACCAGGCTGGCGACATCCCGGGAGGAGGCAATCTCTATAAGCCGGGAAATTGGACTGCCCGTCGTATTAAAAATTGCCTCACCAGACGTGGTGCATAAGAGTGATGCTGGCGGTGTTAAGGTGGGACTGAAGACGCCAGCACAGGTAGGCAAAGCCTACGATGATATTCTAAAGAGTGTCGGCAAGGAGTACCCCAAGGCGAAGATACAGGGGGTATCAGTGCAGAAGATGGCCCGTCCCGGTGTAGAGGTTATAATTGGCATGTCCAAAGATGCCCAGTTTGGACCGGTGCTTATGTTCGGGCTTGGCGGCGTCCTGGTGGAGGTGCTCAAGGATGTGTCCTTCAGGATTGTACCCCTGACCAGGAGGGATGCGGCTGAGATGATTCGAGAGATAAAGGGCTACCCGATACTGGAAGGTTACCGGGGCCAGGAGCCGGCAGATGTGTCAAGTCTGGAGGAAATCATACTCAAGCTATCTGACTTTGTGGAGAAAAACCCTGAGGTCAAGGAACTCGACCTCAACCCTATTTTTGCCTACAGCAATGGGGCTATAGCGGTAGATGCCAGGGTGGTGCTGGAGGAGTCGTCATAGTACTACGGCCGTGCCGGTAACAGGAGGAAGCTATTAGTGAACTTAAGGGTGATGCTGGAGGAGGTAGCCAGCCGGTATGCGGGGAAGACGGCCATAGTTTCAGGAGACCAGAGACTGTCCTATGCTGAGCTGGACGAGGCTTCAAATAAAGTAGCTAACGCATTCCTCAAAATGGGGTTGAATAAGGGCGACCGGGTAGCAATGCTGTTGTCTGATAGCCCCGAATTCGCCGTCATCTATTTCGGTATAGTCAAGACCGGTGCCATAGCTGTTCCACTCGATACCAAGTACAAGTTCGCTGAGTTAGACACGTTACTTAGTCACTGCCAGCCGAGGGTTCTGGTGGCGGAAAGTCCCTTCTTGGAAACACTGGCTCCCGCTCTGCCCAGATTCAAGTCTATCGAGCATGTCATATCTCTGAGTGCTGATTATCAGGAGCCGTGCCTTAGCTACCACGAGATTATGGCTGCCAGTCCGGCGCAGAGGGTTGAAGTAGAGCTGGAGGCGGAAGACATAGCCCTCATATGCTACACGTCGGGGCCTACCAGTCGTCCTAGAGGGGCGGTGTTATCACACGGCAGCCTGATAACCGAGGCAGCCGCTTCTGGCGACGGATTTCAGCAGACCGACAAGGATGTGGTGGAACTCTTTGCTTTACCCCTGTTTCATGCTTTTGGTTTGGAAATAGTGCTGCTCACCTCGCTTTTTAGAGGCAGTACCGTGGCGATGCAACCCGTGGTATCGATTCACGGTGCTATGGAGACCGTTGAGAGGGAGAGGGTAACCATATTCATGGGAGTGCCCTATGTTTTTACTCTAGCGGTTGATATGGCGGAGAAAGAAGGAATCAAGTACGATTTGAGCTCTCTTCGCTTATGCGTTTCAGGCGGGGCGACCCTGCCGCTCAGGGTGATTGAGCGCTTCAAGCACCACTACGGCTTGGACATTGCCCAGCTTTGGGGTCTGACCGAAGCTACAGCTCATGTTACCTGCCAGCCGGTAGATGGTACAGGCAAGCTGGGTGGGGTGGGAAAAGCCCTGTCTGGCTGGGAGGTGAAGGTGGTGGATGATAGCGGCCGGGAGGTACCTGTAAATCAGCCCGGCGAGCTAATTGTCAGGGGGCCCATTATGGAAAACTATTACGCCAATGCTGAAGATACTGCGGCGGTGGTGGCTGATGGCTGGCTCTATACCGGTGATATCGGTCGGGTTGACGAAGATGGCGAGGTCTTCATTCTGGGCTTGAAAAAGGACATGATTATTGTCAAGGGTCAGAATGTCTTTCCTATGGATATTGAGGCGGTGTTGCGGATGCATCCGGGGGTGGCCGAGGCGGTGGTAGTGGGAGTTCCTGACGAACTCAGGGGGGAGAGGGTTAAGGCTGTGGTCAGTTTGAAGGACGGGCTGGCGGCTACGGAACGTGAACTTCAGGAATTTTGTCGTGAGCGTCTGGCTAACTACAAGGTGCCCAAAAAAGTAGTGTTTGTGGATTCTCTACCCAGGGCTGCCGGTGGCAGAATTCGCAAGGAAGACCTCAAACGAGTGTAGCTCAATGGTAATAAGGACAGCCCTTTCTTGCCTCTTCGGTTTTTAGATTTTTCCTCTTGTCTAGATGTTTCAAAATGTGCTATATTATACATAGAGACACTAGGTATTCTGGTCAGGTGAGGTAACACAAATGGCTCAAAGTCGTGATTGGCTGTTAGGTAGTATTGAGCCCTTGCTGCTTTATTTAATCTCTGAGCAGCCAATGTATGGTTATCAGACCATCAAGGAGCTTGAGAGCAGGAGCCAGGGCTATTTCAGGTTTAAGGAGGGCACGCTTTATCCCGTTCTTCATCGTTTGGAGAAGTCGGGCTTAATCCATGGTCAATGGCAGACGCTGCCTACCGGTCGGCGGAGGAAGTACTACCATATTACTGATAAGGGTCGTGCCGCTTTGGTAGAAAGGGCGAGACAGTGGCAGGAGTTCTTAACTGCCATAGACCTTATTGCTCCACTATCGCCAGTTTAGGTGAGAGGGGAAATTGGTAACTGTACTGAGTCATTATTTAGACGATGTCCGGGCTCACCTAAGACTTGACCTCTCGGAGGAGAGGGAAGTTATAGACGAGCTGAGAGGGCATATCGAGGATAAGCTCGAGGAGCTGAGAGCGGCTGGGCTATCTGAGGAGGAGGCGGCGAAGAGATGTGTGGCCTTACTGGGCTCAGCCAAGATGCTCGCTCGGCAGTTTTACGAAGCCCATAGTCAGTACACCTGGAAGCAGACGCTGCTGGCTTCAATGCCACACCTCCTTTTTGGCATACTGTTTGCCCTCAACTGGTGGGAGAGTATGGGGTGGGTGCTGGTGGCGCTTCTCTTGATTGTCAGTACGGTAGTCTATGGCTGGTGTCATGGTAAACCGACGTGGCTTTTCCCCTGGCTGGGTTATTCTCTGTTACCGGTGGTAGTTACCGGTCTATTCTTCCTTTGGTTGCCTAAGGGCTGGTCATGGGTGACGGTGGTGCTTTATATCCCGCTGGCTTTATGGTTGGTGTACTCCGTTACTGTTCAAAGCATAAGGAGAGACTGGTTATACAGTTCCTTAATGCTACTACCGGTGCCTACCATCATCGGTTGGCTCTTGGTTGTGCAGCCGGAGGGCAGGTTCCCTGAGTACAGTGTGGCACAGGTTTCTGGTTTTGCTCCCTGGATCGGGCTTAGCTTCGTAGCTTTAGCTGTAGCTGTGGCCATGTTTATGCGTATGAGGCAGCGCTGGTTAAAGGTTGCCGTGCTGTTCGTCTCAGGGCTGCTGACCTTGGCAATGGTCGCCTACTATGCTGAGGGCCAGCTCAGTCTAGCTGCCTTTCTGGTCTTATTCCTGCTGATGTTGGGTCTTTTCGTAACCCCGGCGTTGCTGGAACGGAAGGTGAGAAATCGCCGGCGGCTCAGGTACCTGCTCAGCTGAGGAGGTCAGTGACGCAGAAGGTAGGTATCATAACCGACAGTTTGTCCTGTCTCCCCCCAGAGCTGCTAGCGCAGTATCAGATAGAGATATTGCCCATCAACCTTTACTTTGGGGACAGGGTCTATAAAGACTGGGTGGACATCACTCCCAGCCAAGCCTACGAGCTCTTCCTGAAGGACACCGGCCGTTTCAGCACATCGGCCCCCTCGCCTATGGATTGTCTTGAAGCCTACCGCAAAGTGGGACAGCGGGCAGAGAATATCCTTTGTGTTACGGTTTCGGCCGAGTTAAGCATGGTGTATGAGAGCTCCTTGCTGGCTGGGGAGCAGGCCAGAACTGAGCTTCCCGGGGTGAATATCGCGGTCTTGAACTCCAAGACCGTTACTGCGGCTGAGGGGTTCGTTGCTCTGGCCGGGGCTCGTGCGGCGGAGGAGGGGAAGAGCCTGACCGAGGTGGTTAAGGCAGCCGAGGAAATCAGGGACAAGGTTAATATGGTTGCCGTGCTGGATACGGTGCGCCATGTCTATCGGTCGGGACGCGTGCCCAAGGTGGCAGCCCAGGCAGGCTCCATACTTAACCTGAGGCCAATACTTACCGTTTCGGGGAAGGTGCATTTTATTGGTGTGGCCAGGAACAAGGAGCAGGGTATCAATCGTATCCTGAGGAAGATGAGAGGGGAAGTGGGGCAGGGTCCGGCACATGTTGCCGTGATGCATGCCTATGCTCTAGATGAAGCCGAGAAGCTGAAGGAGCGGGTGGCATCCGAGTTCAATTGCGCCGAGCTATGGGTCACCGAGTTCAGTCCGGTAATGGGCTATGCCTGTGGCACGGGACTCCTCGGTCTGGCTTATTACGGCGGAGGTTAGGGACTTTCCTCTTTACTTCGTTTCGCCTATCACCAGGGCGATAGCGTATTCCCTCGAATGGGAGAGGCTGATGGCCAGTTTAATTAGGCCCAGGCTGGCGGCCTGCTCTTGTGCCCTGCCATTGAGACTGACCACAGGCTGACCGCTCGGGTCGGACAGTATCTCAATCTCTCTCCAGCTAATCCCCTTATTGTCGGCACTGAGTGCCTTGATAACGGCTTCCTTGCCGGCGAAGTGAGCGGCCAGGGATTGAGGTTTTTGGCGGTATAGCCCGAGCTCGGTGTCGGTGAATACCCGGCGCAGGAAGCGTTCTCCCCCGCGGTTCACCGCCTTTTTGATGCGAGCTATTTCGACGATGTCGGTGCCGATATAAAGCATTTGGCAGTATTATATACCAGTATGAACCGGCGATAAAGAACGACTTGGAAAGCTGTCTCTACTGGTGCTAGAATGGGTCGGGAATGGGTTCAGTGGCAGTACACTACTACATTGGCACTTCTGGCTGGCACTACGACCACTGGCGCTCCGGGTTCTATCCTGAAAAACTGGTCAAGGCGCAGTGGCTCGGGTTCTACGCCGGATATTTTGATACCGTTGAGCTCAATAACAGCTTTTACCGGCTCCCTTCAGAGGCTGCCTTTATTAACTGGCGCGACTCGTCACCGGCTGGTTTCGCTTTTGCCGTAAAGGTCAGCCGTTTTATCACTCATATCAAGCGTTTGAAGGGCGTTGAAGAGGCCGTTGAGACGTTTATGTCCCGGGCCAGGCTCCTGGGGGAGAAGCTGGGGCCGCTCCTCTACCAGCTTCCACCCAATATGCACCGCGACGACGACAGGCTTGAGGCATTCCTGCGGACTTTACCTCGGGGAATGAAGCATGTAATCGAATTCCGACACCAGTCCTGGGTTGACGACGGGGTTTTCCAGATTCTGGGCAAGCATAACGTAGGGCTCTGCGTTTTTGATATGCCCTCTCTCAATTGCCCGCTGGTCGCCACCGCCGATTTCGCCTACGTGAGGTTTCACGGCAGCCGGAAACTCTACTCCAGCTGTTACTCCGACCAGGAACTTTCGGATTGGGCCAGGAGGCTGGCCGATTTAGGCGGGAAGCTGGAAGAAATCTATATCTATTTTAATAATGATGCTGAAGCCTTTGCCGTGAAGAATGCCCTGACCCTTGGTGAGTATCTGCAAGGCACGCTTTGAAAGGAGAGGATTATACCGACCTTGGCAAATAACAACTGCAGGCTGCTGGTGGTGGATATAGACGGTACGCTGGTGGGTAATGACAGGACTATCTCGGCTGAGGACAGAGATGCCCTGGCCAGAGTCCGTGGTTCGGGGATACTGGTTTCCTTATCTACCGGGCGGGCACTGCAGGCCTGCCGGGATGTTTTCAGCCAGCTGGTGCTGGACGGCTACCACATCTTCTTCGACGGGGCCCTGGTGTCTGACCCCGGTCATAACGAGGAGGTCTATGCCCAGCCAATCAGTCCGGCGGTGGTGAAGCAGGCGGTTGAGTTCACCCGAGCCAACGACATAAACCTTGAGCTTTTCTCAGCCACCCATTACTTTACCGAGAAGGAAACCTGGATGGTTGACATCCGCCGTCGGTTCTTTGGCATTGAGCCCAGGATAGTGGATTTCACCAATCTGTGGAATCAGGAAAGGATTATCAAGGGAGGGCTGACCACCTCCTCTCCCGAAGAAGCGGATAAGGCGACGGGTTTCTATCTTGAGTTTAAGGACATCCTCGGCTTTTCCTGGGCGAAGACGCCGTCCTATCCCGACGTTGATTTTGTCAACATAGTCGCCCCTGAGGTATCCAAGGGTAAGGCTCTGGAGACCCTGGTTTCACATCTGGGGGTATCGTTATCGGAGGTTATAGCCATAGGTGACGGCACCAATGACCTCTCGCTCTTTTCCTCGGCCGGTCTGGCAATCGCCATGGGTAACGCCCCCGGTGAGGTCAGGGCAGCCGCCGACCACGTTACCCTTGACGTCAACCACAGCGGGGTGGCGGCAGCTGTCAGGAAGTTTCTGTTCCATTGAATAAACATTGGTTTTTTTATAGACTAAAAGCAAGCAATATCTATATTATTAAGCGGGATGAGGAGGGGTATCATGCAGCGAGTTGGCGTGATGACTAGCGGGGGTGACGCTCCCGGCATGAATGCTGCCATCCGGGCTGTTGTGCGTACCGGACTGGACAAGGGCTGGGAAATGTATGGAGTGCTTCACGGGTATGCCGGGCTCTGCAATGACAACATTATTCCCTTGGGAGCACGTGACGTAGGTAATATTATTCAGCAGGGCGGCACGATGCTTGGCAGTGCCCGCTGTGCTGAGTTCAAGTTAGAAGAAGGGCGAAGGAAAGGGATACGCACGCTTAGTGAGCATTCTATAGACGCCCTGGTTGTTATCGGCGGTAACGGGTCGCAGAGTGGTGCCTACGAATTGTCTAAGATGGGTTACCCGGTTGTCGGCGTTGCCTCAACCATAGATAATGACCTCTATGGCTCTGAAATCACCATCGGCGTTGACACAGCTCTTGATGTCGCCCTGGAGGCGATAGACCGGTTGAAGGTTACCGCGTCTGCGCACCATCGAGCTTTTATTGTTGAAGTTATGGGTCGTGACTGTGGTTATTTGGCCTTGATGACTGGCATCGCCGGCGGAGCTGAGTATATTATCATACCTGAAGTAGAGTCAGACCCGGAAGCGTTGGTCTCAGAAATCCGCAGCGCTTATGAGCGAGGCAAAGCACATGCTTTAATAGTTGTGGCAGAAGGCGCTAAATACAATGCAAATGGACTGGACCGTTATTTTAGAGAGAACAAGGAAGGCTTAGGCTTTGAGTTGAGGATAACAATACTGGGACATGTACAGCGGGGAGGTACCCCCGGCGCCTTTGACAGGATACTGGCTACAAGGCTGGGTGCAGCAGCAACGGATTACCTGGCTCAGGGTAAGCACGGGGTACTGGTCGGCCTGATAGATGGTCAGGTTAAGGCAACTCCGCTGGCTGATGTGGCGGCAAATAAGAAGACGCTGGACCTCAATCTACTTAAGTTGGCGAGAGTGCTGGCTAAATAGTAACCTGGAGCGGCTGGCCTTTTCTTAAGTTAACAATATAGCGGTTTGTTCGGCATTTCAGATAAACGATTGGAGGTTATTATGGGAGCCAAGGTGATGATAGTGCAGTCTGAGACTCTGGGCAGGGGAGAAGAACGGCTCGGCTCAATGTTGATGGCCAACTTCCTGCGCCTGCTGGGGGAAAGCGAGGAGAAGCCAGGCAAATTGATATTCTGGAATACAGGTGTGCGGCTGCTTTGCGAAGGCTCAGAGGTCCTTGAGCACGTGAAGAGAATCGCAGAAAAGGGTGTGGAGGTTCTGGCCTGTACCACCTGCCTGGAATATCTCGATTTGACCGATAAACTGGCAGTCGGCAAACCGACAACCATGTTTAAGTCTATCCAGTCTATGCTTGATTACGATGTAATCAGCCTGTAGCGGTCCGGCTTCTTCTTGTTGTGAGATGGCACATTCTGGTTTTTTGTTGCCTGCTTAACCGCAAGCTAGAAATGAGGCTGTTGAAACAATACGTTAGCAATCCGTTAGCAAAAAGCCGGTGGGCTAATTAGCCGGGAACTTTTGAGAAGTGGGCTGGTTCCTACGTAAGTAGGGGGCAGTCCCACCAGTCGATGGAACAACTTAGGTATAGGTATTCCCCTAGCTTCAGTAAATAGCTTTGTACCTTAGACTTCCACCTGTTCGCTACTTGGATATGACCTTCCTAAAATCAATTCCGAGGTCTTCCATTATCACTTGCACGGTGGCTCTACCACTACCCCATACAGTACCACCAGGGTGAGCACTTGGCCCGCAGATATAGAGCCTCTTGACTGGTGTCCTGAAGTTACCCCAGCCGGGAAGCGGTCTATTGCCGTAGCTTTGGGTTGCTGATAGCGGGAAGTGGTTCCAGTCACCCTTTATCCAGGAAGGATTATACCTGTAATAATCAAGGGGGCTGCCTACCCAGCTACCGAGGATGTTGTCCGCACCCAGGTTCGTCGTGTGCTTCCTGATCGTCTCCAAAATCTGGTCGGCAGTCTCCTGTTTAATATCGTCCCACCTGGCAGCACCTCCGTCCTTTAAGTCAAACGGCTGAGGGTGATAGATATATAAGGTGTGCTTGCCTTCAGGAGCACGCGTCGGGTCAATTAACGTGTTACAAACGACCGCTGGTGCCGAGGTAAAGGGAATCCCATAATAACAGCCATCGAATGACTTGAGTAGCTCTTCTGTAGACGGGACAATAATTACATTGGAAGCGTGGTTGACATCTCCACCAGCCTTATACTTTGGTGCCTCATTTAGAGCTAAGAGAATAAGCATACACGATATATTGCCTTGTTTAATGCGTCTCACCATATCCGGGAAGCCCTCAGGTAAGTCCTCAGGTTTTATCATATCAAGGAAAAGTTGTTTGACATGAAGGTTGGAAACCACGGCCTTATCGGCCATGATTTCCTCTCCGTTGTCCAGAATAACTCCTTTTGCCTCGCCGTCTTCTACTTTTACGGCTTTGACTGAGGTCGAGACCTTCACTGTTCCACCGTTATCCCTGATGCAGGCTTCCAGCGCCTCACTCAGCGCTCCAGCACCCCCTATCGGCATCTGCATCCCCCAGGAATGGAAAAAGGCGAGTCCATTTATGTAGTTCGCGCTCCCCATATCTCGAGGTCCGTTTAGGTTCTCGCATATCCATCTGGTTACTGCTGCCCGCACCTGGTCACTTTCAAACCACTCTTCAACTATGTCTATCCCAATGGACATGATAACTCGGTAGTATTCTCGCCCCATCTGGCTGGAATCCAGGAAAGATACCATCCTGCCGAAAGGCGCCGGCGGCGAGAAGTAAGCCACCTGCCCCGCCCTATTTATCTGTTTTGAATAATCGCAGAACTTGCGGTATGCTTCGGCATCCCGCTTGGAGATTTGGCCTATGGATTCGCAAGTCCTATCTATATCTCGATAAAGAATTATGTAGCTATCATCAGGAAAAACAAAGGCATACTGTATATCCGGGAGAATATACTGGAGTCCATATTTAGATTTAAGCCCCAGCTCATCCTGGTGCATAAGCGGGTTAGCCTGGATTGCAGCATGCTGGGTAGAACATATGTCCTGCTTGAAGCCGGGTGCAGTAACCTCCCTGGTCACCACACCACCCCCGACCTTATCCTGCTGCTCAATCACACATACATCCAATCCCGCTTTGGCTAAGTAACCAGCCACAATCAGCCCATTATGCCCCCCGCCTACAATAACCACATCATGTTTTTCCATTGCCTTTGTTTACCTCGCTTTTTAATAAGAACAATAAACTATTCGTTCCCTTGACGTCAATGGTCACAGAAACTTAATTCGGGGGTTACAAAAGCTTATTTTGCTACCTCATTGCACAATCTGCCGAGTTGTTCGGCATTTCACAGGTGCAGTTCTATTATATCGCCGTCCTCAAGGACGTGGTCTTTTCTGGCCATTACGCCGTCGTGCTTTCCCGACCCCCATATGCGGGCGTACTTCAGCCTGGAGGCAAAGTCCTTGTGTACCTCGGCGGCAGCGTCCTCCAGCTTGCTGCCCCGCTTGAGGATTATCGGGTCGGTCAGGTCCGGCTTCTTACCTGGGGTCTTGGTATAGACCCGCATAATATCAAGCGTCTGGTAGATTCTGGACTTCAACTCCTCCAGGCCAGTCCCTTCTCTGGCTGAGACGGCCACAACCGGCAGCTGCTCTCTGTACCTTTCCTGGAGCGCCCGGTAGTTCCGGCTGGCACCCTCCAGGTCTATCTTGTTGCCGACGATGAGCGCCTTCATATGGCTCAGAACGGCTTCCTGTTCTTCTTCCGTCCTTCTTTCGAATAGCCCTACCTTCATGCCGCTCTCCAGCTGTGTTGTAATGGCTTCCGTCCGGTCCAGCGGGGCATCGGTCAGGTCCACCGCCAGAAGCAGGGCGTCAGCCCGCCTGATGGTGTTTACCAGCCACCACTCGGCGGGGTGCTCGGTCAGGGGTGGGGTATCGATTAGCTGTATCTGGATATTCTCGAATTCCATCATCCCCGGCGTGGGGCGCTGGGTGGTAAATGGGTATTCGGCTACGGCGGGGGAGGCGCTGGTAAGTGCGGAAAGGAGCTGGGACTTACCGGCATTGGGCGGGCCGACAACCACTACCTGGGCGGCACCTTCTTTCTCAATGAGCATAGTAGCCCTCTGGGTAGCGGCCTTCTTGTCGGACGCCTCGACCAGCTTGGCAATGCGGTGCCTGAGGTCAGCCCGCAGCTTGTCTGTCCCCTTGTGCTTGGGCATGATAGCCAGCATCTCCTCGAGAGCCATTATCTTCTCGGTAGCGGTTTTGGCGGCCCGTAGTTTCTTTTCCGCATCAAAGTACTGCGGTGGTAGATTAGCTGGCATCGCGGCTCACAGGTACTCCTTCACTTTTTTAGCCAGTCTCCTGGTCATGCCGCTGGCGGCGGCTAGCTCGTCTTCAGCGGCTTCCTTGATAGCCTGGACCGAGCCAAACTGCTTCAGCAGGGCTCGCTTGCGCTTGGGACCGATGCCGGGAATGGTGTCCAGGGCTGAGGCAAAACTTTCGCGCTGGTGTATCTTCTGATAGTAGCCTATGGCGAAGCGGTGGGCCTCGTCTCTGAGACGCTGCATCAGCTTTAGTCCCGGGGAACTGCGCTCCAGAACAACGGGGTCGCTCTTACCCGGGATGAAAATCTCCTCGTTTTCCTTGGCCAGACTGGCTACGGGTACGGATTTAACTCCGAGTTCCGCCATCACGGCCCGGGCGGCGTTGAGCTGTCCCTTGCCGCCATCAATGAGGACGAGGTCGGGGAGAGTTACCCAGGTATCCGAGGCATCGCCGGCGTGCCTGAACCGCCGCCTGAGCACCTCCTGAATCATGGCATAGTCGTTGGCACCGGGCACTGTCTTGATTCGGAAGCGCCTGTAGTGAGACGGCTTCGGTTTCCCCTTCTCAAAGACCACCATACTGCCCACGGCGGCCTGTCCCTGTATGTTGGAGATGTCGTAGCCCTCCATGCGCAGCGGCGGGTGGGTGAGACGCAGTTCGGTTTCTATTTGGGCCAGAGCCTCTTCCACTTCGCCGGGGGCGGCTAGCTGCTTAATCTTCAGCTGTTCCAGACCTCGCTCAGCGTTTTCAGCGACAATACCTACCAGCTGTTTCTTGTTGCCCCGGCGGGGGACCTGAAGGCGGACCCTGGCCTTCCGCTTGCTTTCCAGCCAGTCCTCAATGACGGCGGTATCCTCTACCGGGTGCTGGAGTAGCAGTAGCGGCGGGATATAGGGGCTTGAGGCGTAGAACTGTTTGATGAAACTGGTCATAATCTGGGGAGGTTCTTCGTATTGAGTCCCCTGCAGCACGAAGCTCTCGCGCCCGATTAGTTTATTATTGCGGATGAAGAAGACCTGCACGTAGGCCTGGTCTTTGTCCTGGGCGAAGGCAATAACGTCCTGCTCGCCCCTTACGGTGGTGGCGATTCTCTGCCCTTCGATGACCTCGTTTACCGCCTGGATTTGGTCTCTGAGTAAAGCCGCCTTTTCAAAGTCCAGGGCTTCAGCGGCTTTATTCATCTGGCTCTCAAGTTTCCGGACTACCTTTTCCTGTTTCCCTTCCAGGAAAAGGATTACCTCCCTTATTACCTCGGCGTATTGCTGTCGGCTCACGGTGCCGATGCAGGGAGCGAGGCAGCGACCAATGTGGTAATCGAGGCAGGGTCGGGGGAGGGTGCCGGTTATAACTTTGGAACAGGAGCGGAAGGGGAAGATGCCTTTTATTATCTTCAGGGTCTGGCGCAGCGACTTGGCGCTGGCGAAGGGCCCGAAGTAGTGTGCTCCGTCCTGCTCAAGGCGCCGGGTAACATGCACCCTGGGCCAGTCTTCACCAGGGTCTATCTTGAGGTAGGGGAAGGTCTTATCGTCTTTGAGGCGGACGTTGTAGCGGGGGCGGTGTCTCTTGATTAGGGTTAATTCAAGGATAAGAGCTTCCTGGTCTGAGTTGGTGACGAAAAGCTCAATGTCGCCGACACGGGCTACCATTCGCCCCAGCTTGGGCGACAGCTTCTGTCTGGCAGCAAAGTATGACCTTACCCGGTTGCGCAGATTGGTGGCCTTACCAACATAGAGTATATTCCCCTGCACGTCCTTGAAAAGATAGACGCCGGGACCGGTCGGTAGTTGCCTCAGCTGTTCGGTTACAAGACTATCGTTCAACTCAAATCCCTCTTGTCTCCACGTCGGCGGGAAGCGCAGTTTCCAAAGGGTTGCCTTTCTTTTTCCTCCGGCAAATCGTAAAAGGGTGTAGCCGCTGGTAAATTAATTTTAGCATGGGGGTAAACGAGGGTAAAGAAACCCGTTTATCAAAGGGCAGACCGCAGGCACTCTCGCTTTTAACCGGGGTAAAAAACTGTTTTTGAGGGGGTGAATTTTCGTTTTAGTTATGTTAAAATACATTCAACCCAGGAGGGAAGGTAAGATGAAAGAGGATATCGAGAACTTCCTTAACTATCTGGCAGTGGAAAAAGGCTTTTCCACGAATACGGTGGTTGCTTATCGTAATGACCTGTACCAGTTAGCCAGCTTTGTCAAGGACGAGGCTGCCAAGCGTGGCTTGATGCCATCGTGGGCTAATTTTAATCGGCAGGGGATGCTCAGCTATCAGCTCGACCTGAAGCAGCGGAATTATGCCGCGGCCACGCTGGCTCGTAAGGTAGCCGCCGCCAAGTCGTTCTTTGGCTTTATGAAGGCCGAGGACAGGATAAAGGAAAACCCGACGCGGGATGTGCCTTCGCCCAGGATAGGCAAGTCGTTGCCCAAACCGATTTCGATTAGCCAGGCGCGCCTTTTGCTGGAGCAGCCGTCCAAGTCGTCCACGCCGGAGGCGAGGCGAGACCGGGCGATGCTGGAGCTGTTGTATGCCAGTGGCATGAGGGTGAGCGAGCTGGTGTCCTTAAACCTGGGTGACGTGGATATGGAGGGTGGTTTCGTGCGCTGCTTCGGCAAGGGGCACAAGGAACGGCTTATCCCTATCTACCAACAGGCAGCCTCAGTGGTGAAGAAGTATGTGGAAGAAGCACGTCACCGGCTGGCTCGTAATAAAGATGAGAGGGCTTTGTTCCTGAATCGTCGTGGGGACAGGCTGACCCGGCAGGGTTTTTGGCAGATACTGAAAGGTTACGCTAAATCAGCCAATCTCGGGGTTGAAGTTACTCCCCATACCTTGAGACATAGCTTTGCGACTCATATGCTTAGTGGTGGGGCTGATTTGAGGTCAGTTCAAGAACTACTGGGTCACGCCAATATCTCTACCACACAGGTTTACACTCATCTCACTACGGACCATATTCGGCGTAGCTATGAGGAATCTCACCCACGAGCTAAAGAGGAGTAGCGTAGGAAGACTTTGGGAGAAGCTAAGCCCGCATAGCACAGCTTTCTAGGGAGGTTCTGTATGCCGGATAAATCGCGGCACGGTAAAGGCAAGCATTCGACTCGAAGTAAGAGAAGGAAAGCGTCACGGGGCTCGTTGCCGGTAGCAGCTAAACAGCCGTCTGTTTCTCAGACGTATGAGTCTGTGCCTCAGGCTGAGGTATCAGCCCCTTCAGCAGGAATGCCTCCCCCACCGCCGGTAGCACCTGCGGTTCAGTACCCCTACATAGTTACCGAGCTGCGGACAATCGGCATTCTGGCCGGGGCAACGCTGGTTGTTCTGGTGGTATTGGCTCTGGTGTTAGCCTGAGCTTATCCCAGTGATGAGTGCGCGGATGGACTTTGAAGCAGCCAGGAACCAGTTAGTTGAGCACCTCAGCACGGAGATTAAGGACCAGCGGGTGCTGGCAGCTATGAGGCACGTACCTCGGGAGCACTTTGTGCCTCCGGAGAGTCAACGCCTAGCCTACGAAGATAGACCGCTTCCTATTGGCTTAGACCAGACAATTTCACAGCCCTTTATTATTGCGCTTATGACCCAGGCGCTGGAGCTTAGCGGCAGGGAAAAGGTGCTGGAAGTAGGCACGGGCAGTGGATACCAGGCTGCTATCCTGGCTGAGCTGGCCCGGCTGGTGGTAACCGTAGAGCGTCTGGCCCCTCTGGCTGAGACAGCAAGGAAAACATTGGACAGTCTGGGTTACACCAATATTGTAGTACACCTGGCGGGGGATACTTTGGGTTGGCCTGATGAGGCACCCTATGATGCTATAATGGTTACCGCGGCTGCACCCAGGGTGCCGGCTGACCTTCTGGCTCAGCTGGCGATGAACGGTCGGCTGGTAATCCCGGTAGGCACGCGCTACGTGCAGGAGTTGTATAAAATCACGAAGCGTGGAACGAAGAATCTGGCTGAGGGTTTAGGCGGGTGCTGCTTTGTCCCTCTTATCGGTAAGGACGCCTGGGAGTAAGAGCAGGCGGTTCGCTTAGCGGGAATTGATGGTAAGGAGTGGCTAACAGATGCCCTACTCCCGGTCAAAGACCTGAAGGAGGTTGTCTATGGAAGTCCTGGAGGCAATTAAAGCGAGGCGGAGTATTCGTAGATACAAGGATACTCCGGTGGATGATAGTGTTGTGGAGCTCGTTCTGGAGGCGGCGCGCTGGGCGCCATCCTGGAAAAATACCCAGTGCTGGCGGTTTGTCGTGGTGCGGGATAGTGAAATGAAGAACAAGCTTGCCGATGCATTGATTGCTGACCCCGCACAGGGTGAGGCTAACCCCTCGGATGGTGCCGTAAGGAGTGCACCGGTATTGATTGTGGCTTGTGCCGAACTGGGCAAGTCAGGATACAATGATGGCAAACTGGCTACGGACAAGGGCGACTGGTTCATGTTTGATGTGGCCCTGGCTATGCAGAACTTGATGTTAGCTGCTCGCTCGCAGGGACTGGGCACGGTACCCGTTGGACTGGCTGACGCCAAGAAGGCGGCCAGCATTCTGCAGCTACCGGAGGGTTCTTGTGTGGTTCTGATGACTCCTCTCGGTTACCCTGACCAGGACCCCAGACCCAGGCCGAGGAAAGAACTTTCCGAAATCGTTTTCTATGGTATCTACGGCGGAAAGTAGAGCGTCTGGGTACTGGTAGGGGTGTCTTGGCCGCAGGGGTCGGCTGAATTTCCTCAAGTTTTTGCTCTCATGGGGGACCATCTTCTCTTTGCGGCGGTTATTTTAAGAGCAGCGGGGTGACAAACGTCTCAATAATCGCTGCTGGCAGGAGCAACCCTAGTGCCACTATAAGATACTTTAGGTTCTGCTTGAAACTGGGTAACACGAGGCTTCTGCCTTCTTTTCTGAATGGGCTGAGCATGACGGTAACACCGAAGCTAAGTGCGGCTGCCTCACCCAGGATGAGCGCCGGGAGTTCAATAATGCCGTGGGGCAGCAAGGCAGCTAATACGAAACCGAGGGTTTGCTGTTCCGCCACCATAGCTGCCACAGCGGAGAGGACAAAGCCGTTGACGGTTAAAGCCAGGATGGGCATCAGGCAAAGAATTGGGCTCAGCATGAAGCTTAGTAGCAAGACTGAGGCGTTCTTGGCAAAGATGAGTATGGCGGTGAGGAGGGGCGGTAGTGAAATCAATATAGTGCTGAGTTCTCCGAAACTGGCGATTTCTTCAACAACGGCACTACTCGGGGTCACCAGACCGCAGGCTAAACCAATGACGAACAGCGAGATAGCGGTAAAAACCCATTTCTTATACGTCATTCCACTTCAGGGCAGTCTAACCAGTTAAGACTGACCAAAGGTCATTTGCGCCTTTTGGTAAACCCGGTCCTGGTTACCTACAGCCGAACCTCCGCTGAGAAGTCTTTAGTGGTCTCATTTTAGTGGAACTGAATGCTGGACGCAACTTGAGACGGAGCTGTCTGCCTCGGTTAACGGTTCCTGCTATAATAAAGTAGGGAAGGGTAAAGGCATGACTACCAGACTTATTATGGGTATTGTCAGTTCTTTGCTGGAGGAAGCGGCTCTGGCAGTGGTTGTGCTCTGGGGTCTGCCCCAAGTAGGTGTTGAGATACCGCTGGCCGTGCTTGTCGTCCTGATGCTGGCTTTAGCGGCTTATAATGTTGCTACCTACCGTATGGGCAGTCGGGCACTGGCAAGGAAGCCGGTGGCTGGCTTACCCACTATGGTGGGTACCAGGGGTACGGTGGTAAGTCCGCTGGCACCAAAGGGTCTGGTCAGAATTAAGGATGAGCTTTGGGAGGCGGTATCATCAGGCGCGGACATAGGGGTTGGTGAGGAAGTTATCGTAGTGGCGCAGGATGGCCTTAGGCTTACGGTGCGCCGGAGTGACAACGGGGACTGAAGGGGACCGGTTACCTGTGACGGCGGCATTCCATCGGGGCAGGGTACTATGGAAATGAACGAGGATGCTTTATCGCCGGCGGCTATCACCAATGATTTGGGCACCAGTTTTGTAGGTCAGAGGGTTATTTGCTATTCCAGCCTCCGTTCAACAATGGAGGTGGCCAAGCGTGAGGCCCAGCGGGGAGCGGCTGAGGGAACCACTATCATTGCTGATGAGCAGACTGCGGGTCGGGGTCGAACCAAGCGTGTTTGGCTGTCACCTAAAGGCAGCATTGCTCTGTCGGTAATTCTTTACCCGGCTGTGGCTCATCTGCCCTCTCTGGTTATGCTGGCATCTCTGGCTGTGGCACATAGTATTGAGGCGGTTACCGGCTTGAAGACACAGACCAAGTGGCCCAATGATGTTCTTATCAATGGTAAGAAGGTCTGTGGGATTCTGATTGAAAGTGAAGTACTGGGAAACACTGTCACCTACGTTATCGTAGGTATTGGGCTAAATGTCAACCTTAGGCTGGCCGATTTCCCGGATATTCTACCCATTGCCACCAGTCTTTCTGATGAGCTGGGAAGAAACGTGTCGCGTGTAGAGCTTATACGGCGACTGCTGGTGGAAATGGAACGGTTATACCTGACCTTACCCGCCGGGGGGTCGGTGTATGAGGAGTGGCGGGAGAGGCTGGTGACTGTGGGCAGGCGGGTGAGTGTGCAGTGGGGCGAAACCAGGCATGAAGGCATAGCCGAGTCGGTGGCCCGGGATGGCAGCCTGATGCTGCGCCATCCAGACGGGAGCCTGACCAAAGTCCTGGCTGGAGATGTTACTCTAAGTGACTGAGAATGAAGCCCAGAGCCTGCCACCTGTAACAGGCTCCGGGCTTTGCCCCAACGGGTTACTTGGTACCCTGTTTACCTGCATCGGTAGCAGCACCACGGTTCATAAACATGCTTATAAGGTCTATGGGCAGGGGGAATATTAGGGTACTATTTTTTTCTGAGGCTATTTCGGTTAATGTCTGCAGGTAGCGGAGCTGTAGGGTAACCGGTTCACGGGCAATGACAGCCCCGGCTTCAGCCAGCCTGGACGAGGCTTGGAACTCACCATCGGCATGGATGATTTTGGCTCGTCTCTCTCTTTCCGCTTCAGCCTGAGCCGCCATCGAGCGCCTCATGGTATCGGGCAGTTCCACCTCTTTTATCTCCACAACGCTGACCTTTACTCCCCAGGGGTCGGTGTGTTCGTCAATTATCTGCTGTAAGCTCAGATTGAGTTTTTCCCTTTGTGTCAATAGCTCGTCGAGTTCGGATTGCCCCAGTACATTGCGCAGGGTTGTCTGGGATATTTGTGAGGTGGCTCTGATGTGGTCCAAGACCTTGACTACTGACGCCTCAGGGTCAACCACCCTGAAGTAGACGACTGCGTTCACCGTAACGGTGACGTTGTCCTTGGTGATTACCTCTTGTGAAGGCACATCGAGGGTCACCACCCTGAGGTCTACCTTCATCATCCGGTCAACAAAGGGGATGATAAAGAACAGACCGGGGCCCTTGGCGCCGATTAGCCGTCCGAGGCGGAAGATGACACCCCGCTCGTATTCTTGGACAATCCTGATTGACATCGGCAGAATTATGAAGACAACCAGAACGATTATTCCAATGGCAATTGGGCTCATTTGTTTACCTCCTTTTATTTATTCTTTGCTACCCGCAGTTTTAGTCCATCGACCTTGGTTATGATCACCTCCTCTCCGGGATTGACCGGCCCCGTCTCTGATACTGCCGTCCAGCGTTCACCCTTGAACAGGACCGTTCCTTCTGGGTTCAGGGCTACCTTGACTACAGCCGTCTTGCCTATAAGGTCTTCCCTGCCCGTGGATGCCTGGCGGTGGTGGGCTTTGACTACCCGATTGACGATGAAGGCAAAAAGGCCACCGAGAAAGATGACTACTACAGCGATAAGCCACGGATCAATTTGAAACAATGGGCCCCCCTTAAATAAGATTAATGAACCAATGACCAGTGAGGTTATGCCCCCGGCGGTTAATAGACCGAAGGTGGTGGTAAAGACCTCGGCGATAAAGAGGCCGAAGGCCAGGACTACAAGCAGCACTCCGGCCAGATTTACCGGCAGTGTCCCCAGTGCAAAAAAGGCGAGTATCAGGGAAATGCCGCCAACTACGCCCGGGAAAATAAGGCCGGGGTTGGAGATTTCAACGAGCAGACCGAGCATAGCCAGGCTCAGCAGTATGTAGGCAATGTTCGGGTCGCTAATAGCATAGAGGAATTCCTCAGCGGTATTCATCCTGACGTGATTGATGGTGGCACCCTGGGTGTGCAGTGTCACCAGGCTGCCATCAAGCATGGTGACCTCTCTGCCATCAAGCTGTGAGATAAGGTCGTCGAGGTTAAAGGCTATCATGTCGATAATATTGAGCTCCAGGGCTTCCTGCTCAGTGGCGGAAACACTTTCTCTAACCGCCTTTTCCGCCCATTCCACATTGCGCCCGTGGACACTGGCGATGCTTCTGATATAGGCGGCGGCATCATTGACCACCTTCTCTTCCATCTCTTCGGGCAGACTGCCTTGGTCTTCACCGCCTATAGCCACCGGGTGGGCGGCACCAATGGCGGTGTTTGGCGCCATAGCCGCGACATGGGCGGCCATGGTAATGAATACCCCGGCTGAGGCGGCCCGGGCTCCAGATGGTGAGACATACACTACTACCGGCACCTCAGCATTGACGATGTCCTTTACAATGTCGCGCATGGCAGTGTCCAGACCGCCAGGCGTATCCATTTGGATGATGCAGGCTACAGCGTTCTTCTCCTCAGCC
The DNA here is from genome assembly GCA_964570635.1 of uncultured Dehalococcoidales bacterium. GTDB lineage: Bacteria > Chloroflexota > Dehalococcoidia > Dehalococcoidales > CAYYQY01 > CAYYQY01. Next base: position 2,777 of record CAZMZA010000011.1, on the reverse strand, counting down.
TGGTCGATGCCGCGCTCGATGTAATCAACGAGTACGGGGTTGATGGTTGCTGTGATATGCAGGACATCAATCTCGGAACTCTTCGCCTGAACCCCGGTGGCGATAGAGGTGGCCATTATCAGGCCGATTAGCAGTAGCAGACGTCTCATTTTGACATGACCTGCCTTGCACTAAGGTTCACAACTTAAATTATATAGGTTAGTCGCTGTCGACGGCAAATTGCTTGTAGCGGTTCCGATGCCTGAGGTTGAATGGCCAAACAAATTAGTGTAGAATTTACAAGCTATTCTTTCTACAGAAGTGTTGATATGAGCGCTGAGAAATGTAAGGGGACCCGAGACCTGTCTCCTGAAGAGATGGCAGCTTTCCGCCTGATTGAGGGGGTATTTAGAGATTGCTGCCTCAAATGGGGATACGAAGAGGTGAGGACACCGACACTTGAGTACCTACACCTGTTTACCTCAACCGGGACACTCACCCCGAGTATGTTAGGCAAGGTCTACTCATTTCTCGACTGGGACGGCTGGAGCGGTGAGAGAGTAGTCCTGAGACCTGATGGCACTATTCCGGTAGCTCGGTTCTATGTCGACAACATGGCGGGGGGGGAGCTGGCTAAGCTCTTCTATGTGACCAATGTGTTTATTTTTGAGCCGACAGGAGAGGAGACGAGGGAGAAGTGGCAGTGCGGGGCTGAACTTGTAGGCGTAGGTTCAGCCGCAGCCGATGTGGAACTCATAACGCTGGCCTCAGAGGTTTTGAAAGGTCTGGGGCTCAAGGGTGTAGGGTTGAGGCTATCGCATGCTGGTGTAATCAGGGCCCTGCTGGCCGGACTCGGGCTGACTCCGGCGGAGCAGGCCAGAGTGTTTGACCGGATTCTGGATGGGGATGTGGGTGTACTGGCTGGAGTGGAACCGACGAGACCCGAGCCGGGCCGGGCTTTGCTTTCCCTGTTGGACTCGAAAGGGGAATCATCGGGGTTTCTGAAGAACTTAAAGGCTCAATTCAGCCGTGACATGCCTGAACTCAAGAGACCGCTTGGTGACTTTATAAGCACTACCAGTCTTCTTGACGCCCTTGGGTACGACTATGAAATTGATATAGCTTCGGGAAGAGGCTTTGAATACTATACCGGTGTGATTTTCCAGTTGTTTATGGGTGAGGAGAAGATAGGTGGCGGGGGGAGATATGACGCCCTTATCCCCTTGGTGGGTGGGCGGGATGTCCCCGCCTCGGGCTTTGCCCTTTATCTTGACCCCCTGATGAAGATGACAGGCCTGGCAGCTTTGGCTAAGACCTCGATGGAAAGGGTTCTGGTTAGGGCTGGACCAGGAGCTGTGAAAGAAGGTTTTGATACTGTTAGTCGCCTTCATGAAGCCGGGTATTCGGCTGAGCTCTATCTGGCTGTTCGGGAAGGGGCTGACTCAAGGTGGACGCTTGATGTCCGGAGCCAGGCTCCCTTGTTTATTTTGACCGATGAGGTTAAGCAGACAAAATATGAGGTGCCAAGCATTGGTGAAGTCTTGGCAATTTTAGAGGGCAAAAGTGCAGATAAAGGTAGCCCTGCCTAAAGGGCGTTTTTTAACTGAGACCGCTAAGTTGCTAAAGAGAGCCGATTGGGGGCTCAGTGACTACCATGAGAAGACGCGCCTTTATCGTCTCCAGTCTCAAAGGTTTCCCGGCCTCTCGGCTAAGATGTTCAGCGAGAGGGATATCCCGATACAGGTAGCCGTGGGAAACTACGATTTGGGCATCTGCGGGCTGGATTGGGTTGAGGAACTTTTGGTCAAATACCCCGGTTCAGCTCTGGTTAAAGTAGAAAGCCTGGGGTACGGAGAGGACGCCCTGCATGTGGTTGTCAGTCGGTCTCTGGGCGTGGCCGCACCGGAGGCATTGACGGCAAGGGAAGGGGTTATTCGGATTGCTACCGAGTATCCCAACCTGGCTGAGTCCTTTGCCCTGCACCTTCGTTTCAGGAGGTTCAGCGTTTTCCCCCTCTGGGGAGCGGCTGAGGGCTATCCCCCGGAGAGCGCTGACCTGGCGCTGGTACCCGGCAGGGGTGACAAGTTTTATGAGGCGGGTCTTGTGCCTGTAAGCAAAGTCCTGGATTCCAGTGCTTTCTTGATTGCTAATAGAGAGAGCTGGGAAACAAAGGACCTGGCTGAGGTGGTGGCTTCTGTCTGCGAGCAATCGGGGGCAGGCAGGCTGTCCCCAGCTTTATCTGGTGTGGCGGCGGAGCCGGAGGTGACAGCTCAATGGCCTTCCAGAGAGGCGGGCGAGGACTGGCTCAGGTTAGCTTTGCCTGACGGACACCAGCAGGCACCTACTGTCAGTCTGCTCAATAAAGCCGGAATTCAGATTGACGATTACCCGTCAGCGACGGGTAATCGCCGACCAGCGATTAACTTGCCTGAGGCGGTGGTAAAGGTGATTAGGCCGCAGGATATGCCCTTGCAGGTGGCTAACGGGAACTTCGATCTGGCTATTACCGGCCAGGACTGGCTTAGAGAGCACCTCTGTCAGTTTCCCTCCAGCCCGGTGAAAGAGCTTCTGGACCTCAAGTTTGGCAGGGTAAGGGTGGTGGCTGTGGTCAGCAACGACCTGCCCGTGTCGGATACCGATAGCTTGAGGCGGATTGGTGCCCAGCGCTCGGTACCGCTCAGGGTAGCTTCAGAGTACGTGAATGCGGCCGATAAATATGCCCGGGATAATCACCTCGGGCTGTACCGGGTCATCCCTACCTGGGGGGCGAGTGAAGCCTTTCTGCCTGAGGACGCTGA
>CAZMZA010000010.1:13726-24451 GCA_964570635.1 uncultured Dehalococcoidales bacterium | reverse complement strand
CATTTACCCCGATGCGGATGGGAACTTTCCTTTCCCTGGCTGCCTGGACTACGGCGGTTACTTTGGCCGGCTCGCTGATATTGCCCGGGTTCAGGCGCAGACCGTCGCAGCCAGCTTCCAGCGCGGCCAGGGCGAGGCGGTAGTCGAAGTGGATGTCGGCGATTACGGGTATGGAAATCCCCCTTTTTATGGCTGATATCGCCCGGGCAGCTTCGATGTCAGGCACGGCTACTCGCACCAGTTCACAGCCGCAGTCCTCAAGCTCCCTGATTTGGTGGGTGGTGGACTTCACGTCTCTCGTGTCCGTCTTGGTCATGGACTGCACCACGACGGGAGCATTACCACCAACGGTGACATTGCCAATCTGAACGGGTTTACTGGCGCGTCGTCGGTTCATGGCAGTAAACTGCCTCCGCTTATAATGCGTATAATATCCTGGTAGGTAACTACCACCATGACCGCTATCAGCATGGCGAAGCCGACAAAGTGCACCAGCCCTTCTGTCTTGGCTGATATGCGCTTGCCCCGGCGTATCCATTCCAGGAGGACAAAGGTAATTCTACCACCATCCAGTGCCGGAATGGGGAAGAGGTTGAATATAGCTATTAGTAAGCCAATTATGGCAGCGAATTCCAGTGCGGGGCTTATTCCCGATTTGGCTACCTCTCCCGTAATCTGGGCAATACCTACCGGTCCGGCTACTTCCACGGATGCCGTTCCTATAAATAGACTGGTTATTCCGTCCTTATATAAGACAAGGGTCTCAATCAGTGAGGTTACCCCCATGGGTATTGCCTTCCAGAAGGGGTAGCTTTGGCTGACCGTGGTTCTGTTCATCTGGGCGGCTTCAAGGTCAATCTCGATGCCAATCGCTCCTTCATCCTCGGGGGGTTTCCATCTTGGTATTAACTGGACTTCTTCGGTAGTTGAATCGCGGTGTTGGGTCAGGACGGCAATTTCGTCGCCCAGGTTGAGCTGGATGGCGCGGAGCAGGTCATAGGTATTGTTTATCGGCTTGTTATTTATACTTAGCAGCCTGTCTCCGGGTTCAATGCCGGCCGAGGCTGCCGGAGAGTTCTCGGCTACTTTTGTCACCATCACCGGCTCAAATACCACGTTATGGGGCACCATGAAAGCCATTGAGAATAAAAAAAGCGCTACCAGGGCGTTCATTAGTGAGCCGGCGCTGAGGACCAGTAATCTGGCGCCAATGCTCTTGCTGGCCAGGCTCCTTGGTTCCTTGGGGTCTTCCTCACCAAGCAACCTGGTAAAGCCGCCAAAGGGTATCGCATTGAGTGAATACAGTGTTTCGCCGCGCCTTATCCCGTATATTCGTGGCGGGTAGCCCAGGCCAAACTCCTCTACCTGTACCCCTGCTGCCTTGGCGGAAATAAAATGTCCGAGTTCGTGGACAATGATAATCAGAGATAGAACAACTAAACCTATTACTATGGCGATTGCCATGGACTTTCTCCGGTGGCCAGTTCCGTGATTTTTTCCCTTGCCCAGATGTCGGCCGCCATAATATCCTCCAGAGTAGGGTTCTGTACAACTAGATGCTGTTCCAGTGTTTCCCCTACATAGTGGGCGATGTCGGTAAATTTGATGCGCTGTGACAGAAAGAGCTCAACGGCTATCTCATCGGCGGTGCAGAGGACTGTCGGGTAGGTCCCTCCGCTCTCTCCGGCCTCGATGGCCAGCCTGAGGCAGGGGAAGACGTCAAAATCCGGCGACTTAAAGGTCAGACTCTGGATACTGCTCCAGTCAATCCGGCGGAGTTGGGGATTGGTCAGGCGTTCGGGGTAGGACAGCGCATACTGAATGGGTAAGCGCATGTCGGGATAGCTTAGCTGGGCCTTGATTGAGCCGTCTACGAACTCCACCATAGAGTGTACTATGCTCTGTGGATGGATTAGAACTTTGATGTTCTCAAAGGGCATATCAAACAGCCAGTGAGCTTCAATTACCTCCAGACCCTTGTTCATCAGCGTAGCCGAATCGATGGTGACCTTCTTTCCCATCTGCCATGACGGGTGTCTCAGTGCCTGCTCAACGGTGACATCTTCTAGCTGAACCGGCGAGTAATTGCGGAAAGGTCCTCCCGAGGCGGTCAGGTAAATCTGGGTTGCCTTCTGCCTCTCATTGTCCAGGCACTGCCATATGGCGCTGTGCTCGCTGTCAATGGGTAGTATCTGGGCTTTGTGTAGCTTTGCCTCGTTGGTGATAATCTGCCCCGCCATAACTATTGATTCCTTGTTAGCCAGGCAGATCTTCTTGCCCGCTCTTACCGCCGCCAGTGTCGGGGCCAGCCCTGAGCTTCCGGAGATGGCAACGACCACGGTGTCCACTTGAGGATGACGGGCGATGTCCTCCGCTGATAGCAGTTCGTAATTCGTGTCAGCCGGCTGAGGCTCTGCCTCGCTTTCTTCGTGGTAAACAAGTGTTGGTTTGAACTCATCGATTTGCTTGTTCAGTAAATCAGTGTTCTTCCCCGCTGCCAGTGCCACTACACGGAATTTGTCGGGGAAGGCACGGACCACCTCAAGTGTTTGTTGACCTATGGAACCGGTTGAACCTAATACGGCTAAGCTGTTCATACTGTCCTCTTGTCAAATATATCATACAACAAACATTGAACTGAAGCCATTGGTAGAGTGGTTTGAAGGTGAGCCTCCTGGAGAGGCTACTGGAGAAGGGTGCCTTAGATTATACCTCTCTGCTTTAATTGAGAAAGCTTCTCTTGGTCAAAGCCCAGCAGTTTACCGTAGATTTCTTCGTTGTGTTCTCCCAGCCTGGGGGCAGGAGAAGCTATACGCCCTGGAGTCAGCGAGAGCTTCAGGGGCGTTCCGGGCAGTGGAATACTCCCCAGGTCGGGGTGGTCAGTATAGACTATCATATCGCGGGCTTCTATTTGACGGTCATCCAGTAGTTGATACATCGTATTTACCGGTTCGCAGGGCACTCCAGCCCCTTGCAGTGTATCCACCACCTCGTCAACTGTTCTCCGGGACACCCACTCCCTGACTATCTTATCAATGGCAGCCGCATTTTCACCTCTGCCCCGGTCGTTCTTGAACCGGGGGTCGGTGGTTAGCTCGTCTCTACCAATTACCTTTACAAATCTCTGCCAGAGACCGTCACTGGTTGGTGTAATCATAACCCAGCCATCCTTTGCTTGGAGACAATTCATATAGCTGGACCAGCCAAAGTTGCCTCCCCTCTTGTATATCCTTTCGGCCACCTCCCGGCCGTATACCTGAGTAGCTAGAAGCGCTCCTACCGCTTGAATAAGAAAAGACGCCGTATCAAATAGGGCGACATCAACAACCTGGCCCAGGCCTGTCTTTTCTCTGTGGTAGAGAGCCAGTAGAATGCCCAGAGCCGCGCATACTCCTGAACTAAAGTCGACAAAGGCGACACTGGTCCTGGTGGGTGGGTCCTCGGGGAAGCCGGTCAGCGCCATAATGCCTGATTTGGCCTGAGTGACATAGTCCATGCAGACCCGCTCGGCATAGGGCCCGGATTGACCGTAGCCCGTAATTGCCGCTACAACAATCCTCGGGTTGACCTTCTTCAGGTCATCGTAGTTGAGCTTGCTGGCCAGCGCAGTGCTGGGGACAAAGTTATGGATAACGACATCTGAATGTCGCACCAGTTCTTGCAGTATGGTTTCGCCCTCTTCGGTATCCAGACGCAGCGTGATGCCCTTCTTGCTCCGATTGATAGCTTTGAAGGTAATGGTCTCACCGTCCGGCCCCTGTAGGGCGTAGGTTCTGTCTATCTCGCCCCTCGGCGAGTCTATTCTGATAACCTCTGCCCCCATGTCCGCCAGCAACATTCCGCAAACGGGGCCAGCGAAAAAGCGTGAGAAATCAAGAACCCTTATATTGTCTAACGCCAAGGCCATTTTGCATGTCTTCCCGGGTACTAAGGGATAAGAGTGCTATATCTAATCGGTACTCACTAGATTGCCGCAGGAGTTAGAGCCAGTTCAGCCAACCTGCATTATAGGCTAACACACAATAGTATACCACCACGCCAGCAAAAACAAGGCTATCTATCCGGTCGAGGATGCCACCGTGCCCCGGCAATAACTTGCCTGATTCTTCTACCCCCATATTGCGTTTGAATAGTGACTCGGCTAGGTCGCCGAGCTGTCCGAAGATGCTGACCAGTAAGCTGAAGAGTATCGTTTGACCGTAGCTGAGGGGCAGGTCAAGCACTGTAGCCAGTATCAGACCAGCGGCGATAGCGCCAAAGACAGCGGCTACGGCTCCTTCCCAGGTCTTTTGGGGGCTGATACTGGGGGCAAGGCGGTGCCGGCCCCAGGCCCTGCCGATGAAGAAAGCGGTGGTGTCAGACCCGAAGTTGGTAAACATGGCGAAAAAGATCCAGTCTCTGCCAACATCTACATTTCTCAGTGCTACCATGTAGCTTAATAGCCAGCCTATGTAAATGATTCCGGCTATCGTCCATACCCAGCCGATAAAGGCTCTCTCCTTACGGGGGCGTAGCACAAGCCATATTAGGGGTAGTATCACGGCTGAGGTCAGGAGAAGGGGCACCACGGTAGCGGAATCGAGGTGGGGGCTTAGGATGAACAGTAGCGTCCAGGCCAGCCCGAAGTAGGTCAGCGGCGGTGCTTTTGATGCCGCCACCAGCCCGTAGAATTCATATGCCGCCAGCAGCCCCAAGACAACTACCAATATGGTGAACCAGGGCTCGCCAAACCAGATAATCGCTATGAGAGGAGGGAGACCACAGAGTGCGGTTATAACCCTTTTCTTAAGCATCTATTTATGTGTAGAGGGAAGGGGCTATGCGGAGCGAGGTTAACTACCTCTTTGTCATAATCCGCCGAAGCGCCTTTGCCTCTGGCTGTAGGATAGCAGTGCTTTCTCAACCTCTTTCTTATCAAAGTCAGGCCATAAGACCTCGGTGAAGTAGTATTCGCTGTAGGCGGCTTGCCATATCAGGAAGTTGCTGATGCGGAGTTCACCGCCGGTGCGAATTACCAGGTCAACATCGGGTAGGCCCGCCGTGTAGAGGTAGCGGTTGAATAACTCTTCGGTTACCTCTTGGGGTGGAACGCCTTCAGGTATGAGGTGGCGAACCGCATTCAGAATCTCGCTGCGCCCTCCGTAGTTGAAGGCAAAGTTTAGATTCATTCTGGTATTATTCTTGGTTAGCTCTATTGCTTTGAGCACTGTTTGTTGCAGGTGGGGTGGGAGCCCATCAAGCTGCCCCAGGTGGCGAAGCCTGGTTCCCTTCCTGTGCAGTTCAGCGGTCTCTTCCTCTATTATTTCATCAAGGAGTTGAAACAGACCGCCAATTTCATCTTCGGGGCGCCTCCAGTTTTCTGTAGAAAAGCTATAAGCGGTTACGTAGTTTATCTGGTATTCGCTGAGGCACTCGATTACGGAGCGCAGACTTTGTACTCCTGCCCGGTGTCCTTCGAGCCTGGGTAGTCCCCGCTGCTCTGCCCACCTACCGTTGCCGTCCATGATAATGGCTATGTGGTTGGGTAGTCGTTCGATTTTTTGGATAGCTGATGAGGTGGTTGTCATTGAGCCCTTCAGTACTCCAGACCGGCTAGACTTCGGTGAGTTCTGCTTCCTTGTCTTGCCTGACCTGCTCGGCATCGGCGATATAGCTATCGGTCAGCTTTTGTAGCTGGTCAAGGGCGCGTTTGTGCTCGTCCTGCGATATTTCCTTATCCTTCTCCATCCGCTTCAGTTCGTCCATAGCTTCACGCCGCAGGTTGCGTATGGCTATCCTGCCTTCCTCGACCCTCTTGTGCACTACCCTGACGAGTTCCTGCCGCCGCTCTTCAGTGAGCGGTGGAATTGTTATCCGGATCAGGCTTCCGTCGTTTGTTGGATTTAGTCCCAGGTCGGACTTGAGGATAGCCTTACCTATTTCATTTATAGAACTGCGGTCCCAGGGCTGGATGACGAGAAGCCTGGCTTCTGGTGCCGATATACTGGCGAGTTGCTTTATGGGGGTGGGAACGCCGGCATATTCCACCTTTATGTGTTCTATTAAGGCAGGTGAAGCGCGCCCGGTGCGGATGGAAGCCAGTTCCGACCTCAGGACTTCCACCGACTTTTTCATCTTTTCTTCGCTATTCAGCAGAACGTCGCTAATCATCTGGCTTATCCGCTGTACACCAGAGTGCCGATGGGGTCACCAGCCACAGCTCGTTCTATGCTCTTGGTTGCTTGAAGGTCGAAAACAATGATAGGCAGCTTGTTTTGCAGACATAGTGAGAGAGCTGTGGCATCCATTACTTCAAGCTGCATTTTCAGCGCGTCAAGGTGGGTAAGCTTATCGAACTTCTGAGCGCCTTGGTTTTTCAGGGGGTCGGCATTATAGACACCGTCGACATTGTTCTTGGCCATAAGTAAGACATCAGCCTCAATCTCTATGGCTCGTAGTGCCGCGGCAGTATCAGTGGTCATATATGGGTTGCCGGTGCCCCCGGCGAAGATAACCGCCCGGCCTTTCTCCAGGTGACGGATGGCGCGGCGTCTGATGTAGGGCTCGGCTACTTGGGCGATGCCGATGGCTGATTGGGTTCTGGTGATTATTCCTTCTCTCTCCAGAGCATCCTGGAGAGCCAGGGCGTTTATTACCGTGGCCAGCATCCCGGCGTAGTCAGCGGTAACCCTGTCCATGCCTTCTTCTTCAGCCTGAGTCCCGCGCCAGATATTGCCACCGCCGACAACTATGGCCACTCCCACCCCCATTTCCATGACCTGCTTGACCTGTTTGGCTATCTTGGTCAGGAAATGGGTATCAATGCCGCTCTCCAGCTGTCCGCTGAAGGACTCGCCGCTTAGTTTGAGCAGGACACGTTTGTACTTAACAGTAGAGGTCATTGCCTTCCCCTTGGCACATTCTTGGAAGCCGCCCGAACCATTGACCGCTGTCCGGTAACCGGCAACGGTCTTTCCGTCTAATTTCCCAGCTCGAACCTGGCGAATCTGCCGACTTTAATATTCTCGCCTACCTTGGCAATGGTCTCGTTAATGATATCCTGAACCGTCTTATCCGGGTTCTTGATGAAAAGCTGGAGAAGCAGGCAGGCTGATGCGGGCTCGATTTCAGCCCCTTCGGGTAGCTCTTCATGTGACACGAATTGCGGGTTCTGGGCAGCTATCTGCATTGCCAGGTCATGAGCCAGTTCCTTTAGTTCGTCAGTACGCGCCACGAAATCGCTTTCACAGTTAACTTCGACCATGGCTCCAATGCGGCCGTTGTTATGAATATAGGCTTCAATTATCCCCTGGGTGACCACCCGTTGTGCCTTTTTCTGTGCCTTGACCAGGCTTCGTTGCTCCAGAATCTTGATGGCCTTATCTATATCCCCTTCTGTTTCGAGAAGGGCGTTACGGCAGTCCATAATACCAGCCCCGGTCTGGTCTCTCAGTTCCTTTACTCTGGATGTGGGAATTGTCATACTGCTCCCTTCACTTTATTCATCATCAGGAGTGAAAATGAGGGGTTCAACAGCTTCTGTCGGCTCAATTGCCTCTGTGATCTCCTCTACCCCTTCCTCTGCTGTGGTCAGGTCGAAGCCAGTTCTGCCTTCAATAACCGCATCGGCGATTCGGCTACATATCAGTTTAATGGCCCTGATAGCGTCGTCATTGGCCGGAATGGGGTAGTCTATTTCATCTGGATTACAATTGGTGTCTACCGTAGCGATTACTGGGATACCTACGCGTCTGGCTTCAGCTAGAGCAATCCTTTCCTTCACCGGGTCAATAATGAATAGCGCCCCGGGCAAGGTTGTCATCTCCTTGAACCCCCCCACCTGTTTATTGAGGCGGGCAATTTCCTCCTCAAACTTCAGGGCTTCCTTCTTGGTAAAACGCCTGAACTCTCCTCTGGATTGCTGGTCCTCCAGCCGGACAAGGTAGTCGATGCGGGCCTGGATGGTAGAGAAATTGGTCAGTACTCCGCCCAGCCAGCGCTGGTTGACATAAAACATGTCGCAGCGTTCTGCTTCCTCTTCAATAGCCTGCTGGGCCTGCTTCTTGGTGCCAACGAACAGTATGCTTTTACCTTCAGCCACAACCTCCTTAATGAAGTTGCAGGCCTTCTCCAGCATAGTGGCCGTCTGTTCCAGGTCAATTATGTGGATGCCGTTCCGCTTGGTGAAGATATAACTCTTCATGCGCGGGTGCCAGCGGCTGGTCTGATGTCCAAAATGGGCTCCTGCTTCCAGAAGTTGCTTAATTGTCACGTTGTCTACCAAGCTTACCCCCCTCCGTTTATCTAGTAAAGTATACCATACCAGTTACTACCCAGCAACAGAAATCGGCGTATATTAAATCTGGGCTCCGCAGCCCCTGACGAGGTGACAAATCATCTCATTTCTACTATTATAGAAGAAAGAAATTAGGCGGCGGGACTATTTTGCCGCTAAGGGGATAAAGATGCAAATCAGAAAGACGTATAGTAGGGTCAGCCCTGAGCTCTTGTATGACGAGATAAGGGATTTCGTCCTCAAGCAGGGAGCAATTGTGGACGAGGCGAAAATGGAAACATACTCCCTCCCCAGTGACTCGTCATCATTTATTTCTCGCGGCACGCTAACCTTCAAGGCCCAGCTTGAGCCAGGCAAGGCTCAAAAAGAGTGTCTCAGAGCCCATATCGTGGGTTCCGCTAGGGGTGAGACGAAAGTCATACTGGATGTAGAGGAAAAGCTCTTTCCTCAGGAAAAGATTGCCGCTTTGCAGGAAGACCTCGACTTTATTCTCGGCTCGTACGAGGTGAAGGAGACCTAGAGGTCACCCTGCTCCGTATCATTCCTGGATGTTTTTAGACACGCCCCCGCCATTGCTGGTCAATCAGTGTGGTGGTTCTTGAGACTGGCTCGCGAAGCGAGCCTGCTGGCGGGCTATGAGCGGGGCAGCAAATCACAGAAGTAGTGGGAGTCTCTCTCCACTACTTCTCCTTTGGCGTACGGTATACTTTCCTTTAATATTGGTCCTTCAAATACGAAGGAGTGGAATTCTCCATTCTCACCGTTCGGGTCTACGGTGCTTGGTAGTTCAGCCAGGAAGCGGTCATTGATAAGCCTGCCCACGAATGACCTATCGATGACCCTGGAGTCGATGCAGGTGACAATAGCCTTGAAGCCTAGGTCTATAAAGGTTCGGGCCAGGTTTGCCGACTCCCTTTTCCACAGCGGGAAGAGCCCCGTCATCCCTATTCTGGATAGTTGCTCCTCCCGATATTCCCTTACGCCTTCCAGAAAAATGTCGCCGAAGACCACGGACAGGACGCCATCGTCCCGGAACTTGGCCAGGGTAATTGCCATTCTGGACTGATACTCTTCGTTTGAGGCGTTTCTCGAAATAATTACTTTCTCAACGGGTAAACCCAGGGATCGGGCCTGTTGCTCCAGCAGAGTCGACCTGACGCCGTGTATACTGACCCGGTCGTACTCATCGGTTACAGTGGTGAGCAGGCTTGACACCTCGTATTTTTTAGTTCTCTGAATTTCATAAAGTGCCAGGGCACTATCCTTACCACCGCTCCAGGAAAAGAGCACCTTCTCCACTTGTCTAGCTTGTCACTCCCACGTTCTTTCGTCCACGACCAGCTTGCGCTCTTCCGGTATGGTTCCTTTGCTCAGAAATTCAATCCTGTCCACCTTAAGCCGACAGATATCCTGGAAGGTCTTGGCTAGGTCGCTGGTTAGTTTCTGCTTGTCAGCCGCTTCATCCTTGAGTTCAAGGTTGATAGTTATCTCGTCCCTTTGCTCCTTGCGCCCGACCTTTACCTGGAAGCTGTGAATCTGGTCAAACTTGGCCATCACTTCCTTCACCTGTTTGGGGTGGATGAACATGGCTCTGGTCTTGACGGCTTCTCCGACTCTGCCTAGGAGCCCGGTCAGTCTGGGTGAGGTTCGGCCGCAGGGGCAGGGCTCGGCAGTCATCGAAGACAGGTCGCCGGTGCTGTAGCGGATTAAGGGGAAAATTCTATTAAAGGGTGTTACCACTATCTCGCCTACCTCACCCGCTGGCATTTGTTTGCCGGTGGTGTGGTCAACAATCTCGATGAATACTTCCTCAGGGACATGCCAGCCTGATTTCTGGTTGCATTCGTAGCCCAGGAGCAGTAGTTCGGCCGTGGAATAAATCTGCTGGGCGCGAAGGCCGTAGTCCTGCTCGAAGGTCCTCCTCAGCGACTCAGGCAGCATCTCGGCCCCGAGCAAGGCGCACCTGAGTTCGAAGTCACGGCGGAAGTCGTAGCCCAACTCTTCAGCCCGTTTAATCAGGGTCATGAGGAAGCTGGGAGTACCGGCATAGGCAGTAACTTTAAGGTCACGCATAATCTGAAGTTGAAGCTCGGTATTGCCTACTCCGGCCGGTATATAAGTTACCCCCAGCTTTTCCGCAGCTCCAGCGAAGTGAGCACCGGCGGGCACCATATGGAAGGAAACGGTTACAATGAGTGTGTCACCCGTTCTGACGCCAACGGCACAGAGCGCTTTGGCTACGGCATCAAACTGGCAATCAGGGATTTCAGGCTCATAGGTAGGGCCGGGAGAGACAAAAATCTCCTTTGCTTGTGGTACACCCAGAAATCCGCCAAAGGGTGGGTTTAGCTTTTGCAGTTCGCCGAAGTTATCCTTTCTGGTGGTGGGAATTTTCTCCAGGTCTTTGGCGGTGACAAAGCTGCCATTGGCCTCCAGATCCTCGCTGATGC